>DASVGV010000104.1:0-6929 GCA_036379355.1 Mycobacteriales bacterium
CGACGTACCGCGGCATCGAGCAGCTGCCGGTCACCGGACACTCGTTCGCCCACGTACTCGGCGACGCCGCGGCACCGGCGAGCAACACGCTCCAGTACTTCGAGATGGCCGGCAGCCGTGCCCTCGTCTCCGGCCACTGGAAGGCCGTACAGAAACACCGCACGGGCGTCGACTACGACACCGAGACGTGGGAGCTGTACGACCTGTCCGTCGACGCCTCCGAGTGCAACGACCTCGCCGAGACGCAGCCGGACAAGCTCGCCGAGCTCGTCGACCTGTGGTGGGCCGAGGCGGAGCGGCACGGCGTACTGCCGCTCGACGACCGGATGATCGAGCTGTTCGGAGCCCGGTTCCGCGACTACTCCCCGCACCCGGCGAGCCGACGGTACGTCTACCGGCCGCCGATGCTGCCGATCCCGGCGCAGGCCTCGGCGGCGCTCGGCGGGCGCAGCGCCGACGTGCACGCCCGCGTCACCCACGCAGCCGGCGACGAGGGCGTGCTGTTCGCCACCGGCACCGAGAACTCCGGCGTCTCGATCTTCGTGCAGAACGACCGCCTGGTGGTGGACTACAACGCGTTCGACGACCACACCGTCGTGGAGTCGGACGTGCCCGTCCCGTCGGGAGACTCGACACTGACCGTGCGGCTGCGGCGCGGTCCCGGACGCAGCGGCACGGTCGACCTCGCCGTCGACGGCGTCGACGCCGGGCACGCGGACCTCTCCCTGTTCATGCGGATCATGTCGTCGGTCGGGGCCAGCGTCGGGTACGACCACGGCTCGGCCGTCTCGCCGCGCTACCGCAGCCCGTACCCCTTCACCGGGACCCTGCACGAGATCGAGATCCAGCTCGTCCACCCACCCGCCGCGGACACCGCCGAAGCCGAACAGCGGTACGAGATGTCCCACCAGTGACCTCCCTGGCCGTCACCTTGCTGGGGACCGGCAGCCCGATCCCCGACCCGCATCGGGCCGGGCCCGCGACCCTCGTCGAGACCGGTGAGGAGCGGTACCTCGTCGACGCCGGCCGTGGGGTCCTCATGCGCCTGGCGGCCGCCGGGTCGTCGGCCGGCCAGCTGTCGGCGGTCCTCGTGACCCACCTGCACAGCGACCACATCACCGATCTTGGCGACGTGATCACCAGCCGCTGGGTGATGACGTTCGAGCCGACGCCGCTGACCATCGTGGGACCGGTGGGGACGGCCGACGTGGTGGCGAACATCCTTGCGTCGCTGGGACCGGACATCTCCTACCGGATGGCGCACCACAGCGATCTGGACCACCGTCCGCCGGTCGCGGTCACGGAGGTCACCGAGGGCGCCGTCGACCTCGGTGGTCACGTCCGGGTGTCCTGCGCGCCGAGCGACCACCGGCCGGTCGAGCCGAGCGTGGCCTATCGGTTCGACGCGGACGGGGCCTCGGTCGTGGTCGCCGGCGACACCGTCCCGTGTCCCGGACTCGATGCGCTGGCCGACGGCGCAGACGCCCTGGTGCACACCGTGATCCGCAAGGACGTCATCGCGACGCTGCCGATCCAGCGACTCGTCGACACGATGGACTACCACTCCTCTCCCGAGGAGGCGGCCGCGACCGCCCAGCGCGCCGGCGTCCGCACGCTCGTGCTCACGCACTACGTCCCGCCGATCCCGCCGGGCGGCGGCGACGACTGGCGAGCCCTCGCCGCCGCACACTTCGACGGCACCGTCGAGGTCGGCGACGACCTGCACCGCATCGAGATCGCCTGAACCCGCCACCCGGTCGCGGGGTCAGTGGGCGCGGCTGGCGAGCAGGGCCTGAAGACCGGCCGTCCAGGCGGCGCCGATCCTGCGCTCGGACAGGCTCGACCCGGTACGCATGAGATCCCACGATTCGTACGACGTGAGGACGTCGACGAGGGCCACCATCTCCCCCGCCGCGGCACGGTCGAGTCGCCGCAGCTCCGGCGCGAAGTGGCGGCGGATCTGGCGCAGCAGCAGGGCCCGCGTTCCGGTCAGCCGCTCGGCGATCAGCGGGTACTCGGGCGCGCGCACCCGTGCCAGGCGGGCGATCGGAGCGATCTCCCGGTAGAGCGCGAGGCGCGCGTCGACCAGCGCTGCGATGCGGACGTCGATCGTGCCCTCGCCGGCCCGGGGCACCTCGAACAGCGCCGCACAACGCTGGAAGTACAGGTCGATGGTCTCCCGTTGCAGGTCGTCCAGCCCGTCGAAGTAGCGAAAGACCGAGGAGACCGAGACCCCTGCCCGCTGTGCGATCGACTCCGTCGAGAGCGGGAACTCGCCCTCGTGCAGCAGGGCATACACGGCCTCGACGACAGCGGTCCGGTTGCGATCCCGTCGAGCCCGGCGCCCGTCGAGCGCGGCATCCAGCGTCTGGTCTCCCACGCTCACCGCAGCACCGCCTCCGCCCCCGCCGGTCACGACTCATCTATTGACAGTGACGCTATCAGTAGTGTCGGATGGGTGGGGTGAGTTCCCTCGCGCGCAGCCGTACGGTGCACGCCTCCCCGGAGGCTGTGTGGAACGTCCTCGCCGACTTCGGCGCGATCAGCAGGTGGGCCACGAACGTCGACCACTCGTGCCTGCTGACCGAGCACGACGTCGGCGTGGGCGCGGCCCGTCGGGTCCAGGCCGCACGCACGACACTCATCGAGCGCATCGTGACGTGGCAGCCCCCGGCGAGATTGGCGTACGAGCTCGAGGGACTGCCGCCGGCCGTGCGATCCGCCTGCAACCGTTGGGATCTGACCGCGGACGGCGCGGGGACCCGCGTGACGCTGACCACCACCGTCGACGCCGGACCGCGGCCGCCACAGCAGCTCGTCGCGCGTCTCGTCTGCCGACTGATCGGCCGCCAGTCCGACGTCATGCTCGCCGGCCTCACCGCTGCCACAGAAGGGTCCGCCCGTGTCTGACCGCCCGGACGTCGTCATCCTGCTCACCGACGAGGAGCGGGCCGTCCCGCCGTACGAGACTCCTGAGCTGCTCGCCTGGCGCGAACGCACGCTCACGGGTCGGCGCTGGTTCGACGAGCACGGCGTCCGCTTCACCCGGCACTACACCGGGTCGCTGGCCTGCGTCCCGAGCCGGCCCACGTTGTTCACGGGGCACTACCCCGACCTGCACGGGGTCACCCAGACCGACGGCCTCGGCAAGATGGCCGACGACTCGCGGATGCGCTGGCTGCGCCGCGGCGAGGTGCCCACCCTCGGCAACTGGTTCCGCGCCGGCGGCTACGACACCCACTACGACGGCAAGTGGCACATCTCCCACGCCGACCTCACCGACCCCGAGACGGGCCGGCGGCTCTCGACGAACGACGCCGGCGGGGTCGTGGACCCGGCCGCCGTGCAGGCCTACCTGGACGCGGATCCCCTGGCGGCGTACGGGTTCTCCGGCTGGGTCGGACCTGAGCCCCACGGCGGCGCGCTCAGCGACAGCGGTCTGCGTCGTGACCCGCTGGTGGCCGACCGCGTGGTCGCGTGGCTGACCGACCGCTATGCACGGCGTCGAGCCGGCGATGCCGACGCGCTGCGCCCGTTCCTGCTGGTCGCCAGCTTCGTGAACCCGCACGACATCGTGCTGTTCCCCATCTGGACGCGCCGCAGCCCGCTCTCGCCGTCGCCGTTCGAGCCGCCGCACGTGCCGCCGGCGACGACGGCCGACGAGGACCTCTCGACGAAACCGGCGGCACAGATCGCCTACCGGGCGGCCTATCCGACGGGGTACGGCCTGGCGCGCAATGTCAGCCGGTTGTACGAGAAAGGTGCCCAGGAGTACCGGGATCTCTACTACCGGCTGCACGCCGAGGTGGACGGGCCGCTCGATCGCGTCCGCCGCGCCGTCACCGAGGGCGGGTCCGAGAACGCCGTACTGGTCCGCACCTCGGACCACGGCGACCTGCTGGGTGCGCACGGCGGCCTGCACCAGAAGTGGTTCAACCTCTACGACGAGGCGACCCGGGTGCCGTTCGTCGTCGCCCGCGTGGGCACGCAGCAGACCGCACCCCGCACCGTCGACGCCCCGACGTCACACGTGGACCTCGTCCCCACGTTGCTGGCGGCGGCCGGCATCGACGAGACGGCCACCGGCGCGGACCTCGCCCGGTCGTTCACCGAGGTGCACCCCCTCCCCGGCCGGGACCTGCTGCCGGTCGTCGACGGCGGCCCCGCGGACGCCGACCGCGCGGTCTATCTCATGACCCGCGACAACATGCTGGAGGGCGACAGTGGCGCGTCCGGGCTGGCCCGCCGCCTGGGACGCGCGGCGAATCCGCCTGCGCCGCTGCGGATCCGCGTACCTGCGCACGTCGGCTCCAACTTCGAGGGCCTCGTCGTCCGCATCCCCGACGAGGACGTACGAGGCGCCGGCGGCCATCTCTGGAAGCTGGTACGGACCTTCGACGACCCGTCGACGTGGACCGAGCCGGGCGTGCGCCACCTGGCGGCCGACGGCCCCGGCGGGGCTACGTACCGCACCGAGGTCCTGCCCGACCAGTGGGAGCTGTACGACCTCACCGCCGACCCGGTCGAAGCGCGGAACCGCTGGACCGACGACGATCTCGACGACCTGCGCTCCCATCTGCGCGTGCAGCTGAAGGACCAGCGCGCCCGGGCCGTGCCCGAGCGGCACCAGCCCTGGCCGTACGAGTCACGCCGCCCGACGGCCGCGCCTGCGGCCAAGGCCCCGCCGCCACCCGCGCGGCTGCTGCGCCGCCTCGTCCAGCACCTGGGCCTGCACCCGGCCGACCCCGAGGCGGACCCGACACTCGACCTGGCCGGCCGCCGCGCCCTCGTCGTGTGCACCAACCACGCCGTCCTCGACGTGGGCAAGGCGACCGGCGTGTTCGCGAGCGAGATGACGGTTCCGTACTACCTGTTCCTCGAGGCCGGCATGGAGGTCGACGTGGCCAGCCCGCTCGGCGGCGTCGTACCCGTGGACCCGATGTCGCTGAAGCCGGTGCTGCGCAGTGCGAGCGACGACCGCTTCCTGGCCGACCCCGTCCTCCGCGAGAAGGTCACCGCGTCGCTGCCCGTCGGCGATCTCGACATGGCCGACTACGACGTCGTCTACTTGGCCGGCGGCTGGGGCGCGGCGTTCGACTTCGCCGGCTCCGAAGCCCTCGCGCTGGCGGTGACGAAGGCCAACGCCCTGGGCCGGCCGATCGGCGGGGTGTGCCACGGGCCGCTGGGACTCCTCGGCGCCACCGCCGCCGACGGCAGCCCGCTCGTCGCGGGGCGGCGGATCTCCGCGGTCACCGACAAGCAGGTGCGCGAGCTCGGCATCACCGCGACCCCGCACCATCCCGAGTCCGATCTGCGCGCCCGCGGTGCCCTGTTCGAGAGCGCGACCCGCTTCCGCGACCCACTCGCGAACCATTGGGTGGTGGACGGAAATCTCGTCACCGGCCAGAACCAGAACGCCGGCCCGATGGTGGCCCGCGAGCTCATGCGCCTCGCGGGTGAGCAGACCCTCGAGGAGGAGCGATGAGCAGCGTGACCCCCCGGTACGGCAGCGTCGACGACGCGTACGCACGGCGGATGCTGGCCACCGCGCCGGAGGACGACGGCCCGGTCTGGATGGTCAACCTGATGAGCTACCGGCCGGTCGCGCAGTACGCCGATGGCCGCGAGACGACGTTGACCGGCCGGGAGGCCGACGACCTGTACAGCCCGCTGGAGGTCCTCGCCGCGATCGGCGCCGAGCCGGTGTTCTTCGCCGACGTGGACGCGCAGCTGCTGGGTACGGCGCCGGCATGGCACCGGGTCGCCGTGGTGAAGTACCCGACCCGCCGGTCGTTCGTGGAGATGCAGCAGCGGCCGGACTTCCAGGACAAACACGCGCACAAGGACGCGGGGATGGCGGAGACGATCATCACCGCCTGCCTGCCCATCCCGTCGCCGCAGGACGACGTCGACCTGGCCACCGTCCCGGACTGGAGCCAGGTGCCGCACCCGCCGACGGACGAGGACGGGCCCGTGACAGTCCTGCACCTCATCCGCTTCCATCCCGGCCAGGCGGATCAGGAGATGGTCTCGTACCAGAACCACGCCGCCGACGTGGCCGTCCCCCACGGCGTACGCATCTCCGGCTGGTTCGGGGTCGAGGGCACGATCGTCGGCGACGGCCGCTCCTGGGACCAGGCCCGCTTCAACGCGTTCCCCAGCAAGGCCGCGTTCCTCGACGTGGTCATGGACCCGGCCCGGCTCGAGGCCCAGCGGGCGCATCGCGAGGTGGCGATTGCCGACACGTACACGCTGATCCTCCGCCCACACCTCGACCGGCTGGCCGCCAGCACCGGTCGCTGACCGGGGGCGGTCAGGCCCGGGCGCGCCAGCGACGCGCATAGCGCCACAGCCGCAGCGGCAACAGGCCGATCAGCGGGGCGCGCCGACCCAGGTCCTCGCGGTCCTCGCGGTCGAACGCCGCCGCGTACCGGCGGGCGGCAGCCGCGTCGGGATAAGCCTTGGCCCCCGCCTCACCGCAACCGCGCTGGCACGACCAGAGCATGGTGCTGCCCTCGGCCGTGAAACGCAGTCGGTGCCCGACGAGACGGCAGGTGAGCATGCCCGCGACGTGCCCGCTGCCGTGGCCGGGAACACCCGCCGCGGTTTCGCGGTGTCCCCACCGGGCACTCGCGCGAGGTGAGCGTCGAGACGCGCGAGATCCAGACGCAGGTTCCGGCACGGCTCGACCGCCTTCCCTGGTCGCGGTTCCACTGGCTCGTCATCATCGGCCTCGGCACCGTCTGGATCCTCGACGGCCTCGAGGTCACCATGGTCGGCTCGGTCGCGAGCCGGCTGACCGAGAGCGACTCGGGCATCTCGATCAACTCGGGACAGATCGGCATCGCAGCCGCGATCTATGTCATCGGAGCGTGCGTCGGGGCGCTGTTCTTCGGACAGCTGACCGACCGGTTCGGCCGCAAGAAGCT
>DASVGV010000105.1:0-6564 GCA_036379355.1 Mycobacteriales bacterium
CACAGGCGAACCTCGGGGCGTTGACGCTTCGCGCTCCGAACGGCGATCTGCGGGGTTGATCCTTCCGGGACAGACAAGCTCGACGAGGAGCCGACGGTGCTCACGGAAGCCTCGCGCCACGTTGCCGGCCACCCATACGACGCACGCACTGTCATCGCCGCCCACCGCCGGTCCGAGATCTTGAGATGCCCACCAAGACTCGGCCCGCCACCAGAAGCAGTTGACGCAACCCACAAGTTGCCATACGGTAGCAATCAACAGGTTGCTATATAGCTGTCAACTCGAGGAGGGCTCCCATGCCAACCAGCACCGACTACCGCACGACCGTCCAGGTCAAGGCCCCGGCCGATGTCGTGTTCGACGCCATAGCCACGACCAAGGGGCTCACCGCCTGGTGGAGCCCCGCGACCGGCTCAGGCCAGACCGATGGCGAACTGCGGTTCCCGATGGTGGCCGGTCAGCCGCCTCTCCTCGTCCACGTCGAGGAGGCGACCCGGCCGAGCACCGTCCGCTGGACGGTGACCGAGTGCACCTTCATGCGCGACTGGGAGGGCACCCAGCCGAGGTTCACCATCACGCCGATCGACGACGGCTGCTGCGAACTCACCTTCGAGCATCGCGGCCTGAACGACGCTCTCGAGTGCAAGGACACGTGCGCCCGCAGCTGGGATCACTTCGTCGGAACCAGCCTGCGCGAACTGGCTGAGGGCGGCCCCGGCGCTCCCAACCGCAGCCCGCGGGATCTCGCCCGCCGCGCCGCCGAGGAAAGCGGCTGATCCCGGCTCCCCGGGGACTGCCCGGCTCGACTGGGCCGTCCCCGGGCCGGCGACCGTCGCCCGACATCATCATCGTGGGTGCCTCAAGGAGGAAGGCCATGGCGTTTCCCGATCGCATCGAACGCACGGTGACCCTGACCCGAGCGCCGCGGGAGGTGTGGCCGGCGCTCACCACGGCCGAGGGACTGAGCGCCTGGTTCGGCGAGCGGGCGAGTATCGACCTGCGCCCCGGCGGCCAAGCCACGATCACCTTCGCGGGCGGCATGACGGTCGACATGCGCGTCGAGCGCGTCGAGGAACCCACCGTGTTCGCCTACACCTGGCGACTGCCCGACCTGCCCGCCGACGACCCCCGCCGCACCTACGTCGAGTTCACTCTGGAACCCGACGGCGACGGCACCCGTCTGCGGGTCGTCGAGACCGGCTTCGCCCAGCTTCCCCTCGACACCCGGCGCGAGACCTACGAGTCCCACCGTGAGGGCTGGTCACGCGAACTGACCGAGCTCGCGGAACACGTCGATGGCCCCTGACATCGAGGCCGTTGCCGAACAGGTCTTCGTCGCACTCGCCGACCCCACTCGCCGCACCATCCTCGCCGCCCTCGCGACCGACGGCCCGTCCACCGCGACCGACCTGGCCGCTCGGCTACCGGTCACCCGCCAGGCCATCGCCAAACACCTCGTCCTCATGGCCGACGCCGGACTGGTCACACCCGAGCACGGCGAGCGCCGCCGGGTGCGCTACCGGCTGCGCTCCGCACCCGTGCAACTCGCCCAGCAGTTCCTCGCCGCCCTCGCCCACACCTGGGACGACCGGCTCGACGCCCTCCAGCGCCACCTCACGACGCCATGACCGCACGGCTCCTGCAGCCAACACGACGCCGACGGCAACGAAGGCATCCTCGACGCCGTACCCAGCCGACCGCCGCCCCAGAATCGCGAGGGAGCCAGCCAGAGCAGCAGTTCAGGCTGATGTTCCGTGGTTGGCGGATTCGCCGGAGCGATCAGGCGGCCAGCGCTCCGCGTGGATGCACGCCGGCTCGTGGTCAACGGCGACGTTCGTGTGCACCGGAGGCATGAGCTCGGCCAGCTGCCGGGCCAGTTCGCGTCTGGTGGCGTCGTTGGACGGCAGGGAGAGCGCGGCCGCATAGGCCTCCTGGGCCTCCCGGTTGCGGCCGGCCCGTGCGAGCAGCTGGGCGCGGGCGGCCACCCACGGGAGGTAGTCGGTCAGGCCGTCGATCGTCTCCAGCTCAACGAGTGCCGCGTCCGGGCCGCGGAGCTCGGCGAGGGCGACGGCACCGTTGAGACGGACGACCGGGGTCGGTTCGAGCCGCAGGAGCACGTCGTACCAGCTGACGATGGCTGCCCAGTTGGTCTGCGCCCAGGTGGGCGCGAGGTCGTGGCAGGCGGCGATTGCGGCCTGCACCACGTACGGGTCCGGCTGCTCCGCGCTGCGTCGGAGCGCCGTTCCCAGCAGCCGCAGGCCGGTCTCGATCTCGGCGCGGTTCCATTGGCTTCGGTCCTGGTCGGCGAGGCGAACCAGGTCGCCATCGACGGTGAGCCGGGCTGGTCTGCGCGCATCGATCAGGTGCAGGAGGGCGGCGAGCCCGAGCGGTCCGGGCCGGTCTGGCAACAGGTCGCGCAGCATCTCGGCCAGCCGCACGGCTTGGTCGGTCAGCGCCCGGCGCAGCGGGTCGTCGCCAGTGCTGGTGTGGTATCCCTCGTTGAACAGCAGGTAGATCGTGACCATCACGCCGCGTAGCCGATCCGGGAGGTCGCGGGCCTCCGGGGCGCGATAGGGGATGCCGGCAATGGTGATCTTGCGGCGGGCTCGGGTCAGCCGCTTGGCCATGGTCGCTTCGCTCACTACCAGCGCCCGTGCCACCTCGCCCGTGGTCAGCCCGCACAACGTGCGCAGCGCCAGCGCCGTCTGCGCCTCGAGTGGCAGCGCGGGGTGGCAGCAGGTGAACAGCAGCCGCAGCAGGTCATCCCGCACGACCGACTGGTCCGGAAGCGGCGCATCCAACAACTCGGCCAGGGCTGCGGCTGCGGCCTCCTTGCCACCGCGGGCCGCCTCCCGGCGCAGCAGGTCGATCGCCCGGCGCCGCGCGGTCAGCGTCAGCCAGGCTCGCGGCTCCGGCGGAACCCCGTCGCGCGACCACACCTCCAGCGCGCGCACTACAGCGTCCTGCACGGCGTCCTCGGCCAGCTGCCATGACCCGGTCGTGCGGACGAGGGTGGCGAGCACCCGCGGGCCCTCGACCCGTACCAGCCGGTCGAGGGCCGCGTACTCGGACGCCACGGCGGGGTCAGCCGGCGAGGGCACCGAAATCGATCACAGGTCGGACCTCCACCCGGCCAGTCCACGCCGCCGGGATCTGCGCTGCCCACGACACCGCCTCGTCCAAGTCGGCGCACTCGAACAGGTAGAAGCCGGTCAGCACCTCTTTGGTCTCCGCGAACGGACCGTCGGTCGTCACCACCTCACCGCCCTTGCCGCCGCGGACCGACACCGTCGTCGCGGTCGTCGTCGGGTACAGCGCAGCCCCGCCGCGCATCACGGCCGCAACCGTCGCACCGAACGCGCCGTACTCGGCCATCGTCTGCTGCTTCTCGGGTGTGTCCAGGGTGCTCCAGTCCGGGTCACCCTGCTCGTAGATCAATGCCGCGTACTGCGTCATGCCTGCCTCCCAGGCTCACCGCCGGCCCGGATGGCCGACGCTGCCTCCTGAACGAACGGGCACAGCCTGACAGGACAACTTCGGCGGTGCGGCCGCGAAATGCTCAGGCGCACGTCAGTTGTCGTGGCGTAGTTGGGGCCAGAGCACGGTCCAGGGCGCTTGCATCCGGTCGCAGAGCAGGACCGGGGTTCCGTACTCCTGGTTGTGCACGCCGTCGGGGTTGCTGATCCGGGCGACCTGGCGGCAGGCGGTGAATGCCGGTGCGGCGTCGGCGGGGCTGTCGTACCCCAGCAGCAGCACCTGCGTCCGGTCAGCGGCGGGTGGTCCCCATTCGGCGAACGCGTTGTGCCCGGAATAGGCAGCCGGCAGCCCGCGTGCGGGTCCGAGGATGTCGATCGCGCCGGCCTCGCCGTAGTTCCGGGTGAAGATCACCGTGTGTGCGCGGCTCGCCGGGGGCAGCTGCCGCCAGACGCCGGCGACGGTGGAGACGAGGGACGGCCAGCCGACGGTCTCCCCCAGGTCGGGGTTCAGCGCCAGCGGCGCGGAGCCGTTCAGGTCGCGGGCGGGCAGGACCGGCAGCCCGATCAGCGCGTTGATCGCGGCGGACAGCGCCAACGCCGCGGCGAGCAGCGCCACGCGGGTCCGATGGTTGCCGCGGGCCAGCCAGCCGGCCACCGGGATCGCGCCGACTGCGAGCAGTGCCGGGTACAGGCTCGCCAGGTAGTAGGCCTTGCCGTTCCCCACCAGGTACGCGGCCGCGAGCAGAAGGTAGGTCAGCGGCAGCAGCCGAAGCCGCGCCTGGCGCCACGCCCACACCAGGCCCGCGACCCAGACCGGCAGCAGGAACGGGGAGACCAGCACGAGCTGGAACGGGATGAAGCCGGCCCGGCCGCCCTCCGCGGAGCCGGCGATGTTGGACGCGACCGTCAGCTGCGGCCAGCCGTGCGTCGCCTGCCACAGCAGGTACGGGAGCACCAGTGCGGCGCCGCCCAGCGCGCCGAGCCACAAACCCCTGCTGCGCAGCGGCCACCGCGGGCCGACCAGCAGTACGGACGCGAGGAGGGTCCCGTAGACGAGCACCACCTGCGGCTTGGCTTCGCCCCCGATCCCGGTCACGATCCCGGCCGCCAGCAACGCCCCGCCGCTGTGGCGGACCAGCCCGCGCACGACGAGCCAGATCACGACGGTCGTGCTGAGCATGTCGAAGGTCGTGGTGGTGACGAAATGCCCTGTGGCCAGAAGGATCGCCGTGACGGACGTGCACGCTGCCGCGATGACCTGCTCGGCACGACGACCGTTCAGCTCCCGCGCGACCAGCGCGGCCACGAGGATGGTTCCGGCCGCGGCGAGGGCTGACGGCAGCCTGATCGCCAGGAGCGATCCGGGCGCCAGCCAGTGCATGGCGTGCAACAGCAGCGGGACGAGCGGAGGCTGGTCGGGGTACCCGAACGCCGGATGCCCGCCCGCGACGATGAAGTACAGCTCGTCACGGTGGTACCCATACCGGCCCGCGACACCGAGCAGTACCGCGGCGGCAACGATCGCGACGAGGACCGGAACGGGCGACAGCGGCGGCCGGGTACCGGCTGACACGACAACGCGCCGACGACCTCGGTGCGACCGCAGATTCCCAGCGGTGACGGCTACGGGCATGCTCACCGGCTACCTTCCGATCTGACAGTGCTGGTGGGCGGTCCCTGCCCGCCGGCATCCCGACGTACGGAGCCAGCACGATCAAGGGGGGCACCTGGTTCAGCCCCCGCAACGGCGTCAACGAGGAACGCCAGCACGATCGGGCGAACGTCGGCGTCCGCAACACCCGCGACGTCACGGTCCCCGTACCGATGGCGGGCCCAGAACGTGACGGTCTCGACCATGGTCCGAGCGATCACGCGCGGATCGCCGTCGACCCGGAACTGTTCGCCGCGCACCCGGCGCGCCACGTAGGACTGCAGGCGGTCGAACAGGTCCCGGCGGATCTGGTCGTAGAACAGGTCCGCCAACTGCGGCCAGTCACGGGCCGAACGTTCGATCATGTCGGCGGCGAGCCGGGTCGTCAGGGTGAGATCCCAGAACTCCTCCAGCACGCCATACAGCTCCTCGCGGGGATCGGCCGGACGGCGCCGCCGCTGCGCCGCGGCAAGAACCGGCAGCCGGGTCAGACCCTCGATTCGGCCGCGGGTCCGCTCCAACAGCTCGTCGATCGGTGGCGTACGAACAGGGAGAGCGATGTCAGCCTCGTAGTCGGTCGTCCCGATCCGGTCGATGACCAACCCGAACAGCGCCTCCTTGGACTCCACGTACGAGTACACGGTGCCCAGCGCAACCCCCATCTCGCGCGCCACATCGACCATCTGCGCGTCCCGGAAACCGCTGCCAGCGAACACGACCAGACCCGCCCGGACCAGGTCATACACGGCCCCCGCCCGACGCTTGCGTGCCACAATCCGAGATACTAGAACGATTGATTCATCTATTTCAACCGGCTCTTCCGGCCTTCGGCGTTGACCTCAACCGCCCCTGGGATGGTGAGTTACGTCCGTGATCGAGCCAGATGTGGTGCGTCCGGCATCGCCTCGGGGCGCAGGCGGACTGCTCGGACCCGTCCTCGGCTTGCTCCTCACCATCATCGAGCGGCGGTCCGCCGCGCTTCCCTAACGAACGGTGACCCTCACCCGGGTGATGACAATGCGATCCGGATGACAACCAGGTCCTCGCGGGGCCGGCGCCGTAGCCAGCGGCTCGTCCGGTCGAACAGTTTCGTGGCGCGGAACTGCCAGCCGTACTTCGCCGCGAGCGCGCGCTCCACCACGACGACCGCGTCTGCGCCGCCGTCGACGGCGCCGGTCCCGACATACGCTGTCGCGCCCGATCGGACCCGGCCTCGCAGATCACAGACGCGGACCTCAACGCCAGGATTACGACCAAGGCGCCGCGCCTTCCACGTCTGCGCGCCGGTCGTGAACGCGTACGCCCCCGACGAGCCGGTGATCCACACCGGCGTTGCCACCGGCGCGCCATCCTGTTTGAAGGTGGTCAGGGACACGTAGCGCGCCCGGTCCAGTTCGTCCATCATGGCGACCCCATTCGGAGAGTCGTCGGCACGCC
>DASVGV010000106.1:0-17868 GCA_036379355.1 Mycobacteriales bacterium
GGACCCCGCCCGGGTGTCCCGCGGCCCGGCGCCCCGCGTCCGGGGACACCCCGGCCGGGCGTCCCCGCACCCGGCCCGGGAGCGTTCCCGGGCGGTCCGCGCAGCGGCGCACCCGGCGGTCCGCGCAGCGGCGCCCCCGGCCGTCCCGGTGGCGGGTTCGCCGGTCGTCCCGGCGGAGGGGGCGGCGGGTACGGACGTCCCGGCGGGGGCGGTGGCCGCGGTCGCGGGGGGACGGCCGGCGCCTTCGGGCGCCCGGGCGCGCCGCGCGGCAAGCAGCGCAAGTCCAAGCGGGCGAAGCGGCAGGAGTTCGACAACCTGTCGGCGCCGTCGATGGAGTCCGGTGCTCCCCGGGGCAACGGCGAGGTCGTCCGGCTGCCGCGGGGCGCGTCGCTCGCCGACTTCGCCGACAAGATCGACGCGAACCCGTCGTCGCTCGTCCAGGTCGCGCTGATCCAGCTCAACGAGATGGTCACCGCGACCCAGTCGGTCACCGACGACCTGTTGCAGCTGCTGGGCGTCACCCTGGGCTACGAGGTGCAGATCGTCACGCCGGGCGAGGAGGACGCCGAGCTGCTGGCGCGGTACGACCTCGAGTTCGGCGGCGACTACGCCGAGGACGCCGAGCTCGTCGCCCGGCCGCCGGTGGTCACCGTCATGGGCCACGTCGACCACGGCAAGACCAAGCTGCTCGACGCGATCCGCTCGGCGGACGTCGTCAGCGGCGAGGCCGGTGGGATCACGCAGCACATCGGCGCCTACCAGGTGCACAACAAGCGCAACGACCGGCTGATCACGTTCATCGACACGCCGGGCCACGAGGCCTTCACGGCCATGCGAGCCCGCGGCGCCCAGGTCACCGACATCGCGATCCTGGTGGTGGCGGCCGACGACGGGGTGAAGCCGCAGACGGTCGAGGCGCTCAACCACGCGCAGGCGGCCAACCTCCCGATCGTCGTGGCCGTCAACAAGATCGACAAGGAGGGCGCCGACCCGGCCAAGGTGCGCGGTCAGCTCACCGAGTACGGCCTGGTCGCCGAGGAGTACGGCGGCGACACGCTGTTCGTCGACGTGTCCGCCAAGGCCGGCACCGGCATCGAGGACCTGCTCGACGCCGTCCTGCTGACCGCCGACGCGGCCCTCGAGCTCACCTCCGACCCGAACACCGAGGCGCAGGGCGTCACCATCGAGGCCCAGCTCGACCGTGGCCGGGGCCCGGTCGCGACCGTGCTGATCCAGCGGGGCACGCTGCGCGTGGGTGACTCCATCGTGTCCGGGGACGCGTTCGGGCGGGTCCGGGCGATGATCGACGAGAACGGCGACCCGGTCGACGAGGCCGGCCCGTCCCGTCCCGTCCAGGTGCTGGGCTTCACGTCGGTGCCCGGCGCGGGTGACAACCTTCTGGTGGTGCCCGAGGACCGGGTGGCCCGGCAGATCGCCGACCAGCGCCAGGCGCGCGAGCGCAACGCCGGCCTCGCGATGGCCCGCCGCCGCCCGACCCTGGAGTCGATCTTCGATCAGCTCAAGGAGGGCCAGAAGAACGAGCTCACCCTCATCCTCAAGGGCGACGTCTCCGGATCGGTGGAGGCCCTCGAGGATGCGCTGCTCAAGATCGACGTGGGCGACGAGGTGGGCCTGCGGATCATCGACCGCGGCGTCGGCGCGATCACCGAGACCAACGTCAACCTGGCGTCGGCCTCCGACGCGGTGATCATCGCCTTCAACGTGCGCCCGCAGGGCAAGGCCGGTGAGCTCGCCGACCGCGAGGGTGTCGAGATCCGCTACTACAACGTGATCTACGCAGCGATCGACGACATCGAGCAGGCGCTCAAGGGCCTGCTCAAGCCGGTCTACGAGGAGGTGCAGCTCGGGACGGCCGAGGTGCGCGAGGTCTTCCGCGTCCCGCGCGCTGGCAACGTCGCCGGGTCGCTCGTGCGGTCCGGCACGATCGTGCGCAACGCCAAGGCCCGGTTGCTGCGCGACGGCGTCGTCGTCGCGGACAACCTCACCGTCGAGTCGCTGCGCCGCTTCAAGGACGACGCGACCGAGGTACGGGAGGGCTACGAGTGCGGCATCGGCCTGGGTTCGTACAACGACATCAAGGTCGAGGACGTGATCGAGACCTTCGAGATGCGTGAGGTGGCGCGGTCCTGACGACGCGGGCCGCAGGGGGTCCGCCTCGATGGTGACGGGCACCTTGGCGCTCGACCTGCTGCTCGGCGACGTGCACTCGCTCAAGACCAAGCGCTCGGTGGTCCGGCCGATCGTGGCCGAGCTGCGACGCCGGTACGCCGTCTCGGCCGCGGAGGCAGGGCACCTCGATCTGCACCGGCGCGCGCTCGTGGCGGTCGCCGTGGTGGCCGCGGACGGCGAGCACGTGCGCGACGTGCTGGACGCGTGCGAACGGCTGGTGGCCGGGCACCCGGAGGTGCAGGTGCTGGAGGCGCGTCGCCGGCTCGTCGGCGGCGACGACTGAGAGAACGACGGTACGGAGGAGTCATGGTGGACCGGCCCCGCGCCCGCAGGCTCGCGGTGCGCATCCGGCAGGTGGTGGCAGAGACGCTGGAGCGACAGGTCAAGGACCCCCGGCTGTCGCTGGTCACGGTGACCGACGCCCGGCTGACCGGCGACCTGCGGGAGGCGACCGTCTTCTACACCGTGCTCGGTGACGACGCGGCCTGGGCCGACTCGGCTCTCGCGCTGGCGTCCGCGACGGGCCTCGTCCGGTCCACCGTGGGCCGCGCCCTCGGCGTGCGGTTCACCCCGACCATCACGTTCGTTCCCGACCAGGTTCCCGGCGAGGGCCGGCGCGTCGACGCTTTGCTGGCCGCGGCGCGGGACGCCGACGCCGGGCTGTCCGCGGTACGTGCGGGGAAGTCACCGGCGGGCGAGGCCGACCCCTACCGCCACGTCGACGACGCGGACGTGGACGCGGCCGACGGCGGGACGTGACCGCCCCGGACGGACTGCTCGTCGTCGACAAGCCGGCGGGCTGGACCTCCCACGACGTCGTCGCGCGCGTCCGGCGCCTCGCCGCGACCCGCCGGGTCGGGCACGGCGGCACTCTCGACCCGATGGCGACCGGCGTGCTGGTGGTCGGCCTCGGCCGGGCGACCAAGCTGCTCGGGCACCTCGCCGCGCACGACAAGGACTACGTCGCCCACATCACCGTCGGGGTGACGACCACCACCGACGACGCCGAGGGCGAGGTGGTCGCTCGGACCGACGCCGCCTGGACCGAGGGCGGCGTCCGGGCCGCCATGGCCGGGCTCACCGGGAAGATCAGCCAGGTGCCACCGGCGTACAGCGCGATCAAGGTGGCCGGGCGGCGGGCGTACGCCCGCGCCCGCGCGGGGGAGGACGTCGCCCTGGTGCCCCGGATGGTGACCGTCTCGCGGTTCGACCTGCTGGCCGTGGACGGGCCGGTCCTGCACGCCGAGGTGACGTGCTCGTCGGGTACCTACGTCCGGGCGCTGGCACGTGACCTCGGCGCGGCCCTCGGCACCGGAGCGCACCTGTCCGGCCTGCGCCGTACGCGGGTCGGGGCGTACGGGCTGGACCAGGCGCACCCGCTCACGGCGCTGGAGGCGGCGGCCGTGCTGCCGCTGGTCCCGCTGGCGGACGCGGTGGCTGCCGCCTTCCCCCGGCGCGACGTCACGGCCGAGGAGGCGACCGGGCTCGCGCACGGCCGGCCGCTGCCGGCGTCCGCCGAGCGGGGACCGGTCGGCGTGTTCGCGCCGGACGGCACCGTCGTGGCCCTGGTCGCCGACCGCGACGGGCTGGCCCGCCCCCTCGCGGTCTTCACCCCCGCCGGCTGAGCGCCGCGCGTTACCCCCGTGCCTCTCCGCCGAGATGTGGCACACCGACGCGTCTCACGCCGAGATGCGCCGGATCGGCGCATCTCGGCGGAGCAGGGCGGACGTCGCTCCCGTGGCGGCACCGCTACGGTCGGGGTCGTGCAGGTGTGGCGAGGGCTCGACGCCGTCCCGTCCGGATGGGGCCGGTGCGTCGTGACGATCGGTGTCTTCGACGGGGTGCACCGAGGCCATCGCGTCATCATCGGGCGCGCGGTCGAGCGGGCGCGCGAGCTGGGCGTGCCGGCCGTCGTGCTGACCTTCGACCCGCACCCCAGCGAGGTCGTCCGGCCGGGGAGCCACCCCGCGGTGCTCACCAGCCTGCGCCGCAAGGCGGAGCTCGTCGGCGATCTCGGCGCGGACGTCTTGTGTGTGGTGCCGTTCACCCGCGAGTTCTCGCGGCTGACCCCGGCCGAGTTCGTGCACGCCGTGCTCGTCGAGCGGCTGCACGCGACGGCGGTCGTGGTGGGGGAGAACTTCCGCTTCGGCGCCAAGGCGGCCGGTGACGTCGCCGCGCTCACCGGCCTCGGTGAGCAGTTCGGCTTCCGCACCGAGGGCGTGCCGATCGTCGCCGAGGGCGGCACCCGCTACTCCTCGACCGCTGCCCGGGCGCTGGTGGCGGCGGGCGACGTGGCGGCGGCGGCCGCCGTGCTCGGCCGGCCGCACCGCGTCGAGGGCATCGTCGTGCGCGGGGACTCCCGCGGGCGCGAGATCGGCTATCCGACCGCCAACCTCGAGACCGCGCGGTTCACCGCCATCCCGGCCGACGGCGTGTACGCCGGGCGCCTGGTCCGCCGCAAGGGGGAGGTGCTCGACGCCGCGATCTCGGTCGGCACCAACCCCACGTTCGCCGGCACCGAGCGGCGGGTCGAGGCGTACGTGCTCGACTTCGACGGCGACCTGTACGGCGAGCACGTGGCGCTGGACCTGGTTGCGCGGCTTCGGGGCATGGAGCGCTACGAGAGCGCCGAGTCGCTCGCCGTGCAGATCGGCAAGGACGTCGAGGAGACGCGGTCTGCGCTGGCGGCGTCGGCCGGCACCGGCTGATAGGCTGATCACCGGCCGCAGGCCGTGTGTTGTCCTGTCCCGGTGACCAAGACCCGGGTGCACACCTGACGAAAGTGGGTTCACGCATGGCGCTCGCCAGCGACGAGAAGCAGAAGATCATGGCCGAGTACGCGACGGTCGAGCGCGACACCGGCTCACCCGAGGTGCAGGTCGCGATGCTGACCAAGCGGATCAGCGACCTCACCGAGCACCTGAAGACCCACAAGCACGATCACCACAGCCGCCGCGGCCTGCTGCTGCTGGTCGGCCGCCGTCGGCGGCTGCTGAACTACCTGGCCAAGACCGACATCAACCGGTACCGCTCCCTCATCGAGCGGCTGGGCCTGCGGCGCTAGGAGCAGCGCTCGCGCTGCGACCTCTGCGCCTAGCGCTTCCCGTGCGCCGCTCCGGCTGGCGCGCGGTCCCGCGTCGCCGCCCGGCGGCGCGGCCCCGCCGGCCGGCGGCACGCTCGTACGGTCCTCGGTGGTGGCGTCCGGGGACCTCGCGCCCCGAGCGCTTCGATCGAAGACCGGCCCCTCGTCCCACCGGCCCGGCACCACGACGAGGAGACCCTTCTCTTGACCACCGTGACATCCCCTGCATCCTCGACCGGCGTCGGTGAGATGCCGCCCGTGATGGACGGCGCCGTCGACGCCGTCGCGACCGTCGACAACGGCTCGCACGGCACCCTCGAGGTCCGCTTCGAGACCGGCCGGCTCGCCCAGCAGGCCGCCGGCTCCGCCGTCGCCTACCTCGGCGAGACCATGATCCTTTCGGCGACGACGTTCTCGAAGAACCCGAAGGACCAGTTCGACTTCTTCCCGCTCACCGTGGACATCGAGGAGCGGATGTACGCCGCCGGGAAGATCCCCGGCTCGTTCTTCCGGCGCGAGGGTCGGCCGTCGACCGACGCCATTCTCACCTGCCGGCTCATCGACCGGCCGCTGCGTCCGACGTTCAAGAAGGGCCTGCGCAACGAGGTGCAGGTGGTCGGCACCGTGATGGCGCTGCACCCGGACACTCCGTACGACGTGGTGGCGATCAACGCGGCGAGCGCGTCCACGATGCTGTCGGGCCTGCCATTCTCCGGTCCGGTCGGCGCGACGCGCGTGGCGCTCGTCGGCGGCGAGTGGGTCGCGTTCCCCACCCACACCCAGCTGTCCGCCGCGACCTTCAACATGGTCGTCGCCGGGCGGGTCCTGCCCGACGGCGAGGTCGCGATCATGATGGTCGAGGCCGAGGCCACCGACGGGGCGATCGAACTGATCGCCGGCGGCGGCACCAGCCCGACCGAGGAGGTCGTCGCGCAGGGGCTCGAGGCGGCCAAGCCGACCATCGCCGCGCTGTGCCGCGCGCAGCGCGAGCTGGCCGACAAGGCCGCCAAGCCGACCGCCGAGTTCCCGGTCTACCTCGAGTACCAGGACGACGTGCTCGACGCGGTGACCGCCGAGGTCGAGAGCGAGCTCGACAGCGCGCTGAAGATCGCCGGCAAGCAGGAGCGCGAGGCCGAGCTCGACCGGATCAAGGACCTGGCCAAGGAGAAGCTCGCCGCCCGCTTCGAGGGACGGGAGAAGGAGA
Source organism: Mycobacteriales bacterium (assembly GCA_036379355.1). Taxonomy (GTDB): domain Bacteria; phylum Actinomycetota; class Actinomycetes; order Mycobacteriales; family CAJCIY01; genus CAJCIY01. Next base: position 6,477 of record DASVGV010000106.1, read on the forward strand.
TCGGCGGCGCCGTCCGGGCGCTGACCAAGCGGCTCGTCCGCCGGCGCATCGTGACCGACGGCGTGCGCATCGACGGGCGGCGCATCACCGACATCCGCGCCCTGTCCGCCGAGGTCGAGGTGCTGCCGCGGGTGCACGGCTCCGCGCTGTTCGAGCGCGGCGAGACGCAGATCCTCGGGGTCACCACCCTCAACATGCTGCGCATGGAGCAGCAGCTCGACACGCTCTCGCCGGTGACGCGCAAGCGCTACATGCACAACTACAACTTCCCGCCGTACTCGACCGGCGAGACCGGCCGGGTCGGCTCGCCGAAGCGCCGCGAGATCGGCCACGGCGCCCTCGCCGAGCGCGCCCTGGAGCCGGTGCTGCCCAGCCGCGAGGAGTTCCCGTACGCGATCCGGCAGGTGTCCGAGGCCCTCGGGTCGAACGGCTCGACGTCGATGGGGTCGGTGTGCGCCTCGACGATGTCGCTGCTCAACGCCGGCGTGCCGCTCAAGGCCCCGGTGGCCGGGATCGCGATGGGGCTGATCGGCCACGACGAGGGCGACGGCATGCAGTACGTCGCGCTGACCGACATCCTCGGTGCGGAGGACGCCTACGGCGACATGGACTTCAAGGTCGCGGGCACCCGCGAGTTCGTCACCGCACTGCAGCTGGACACCAAGCTCGACGGCATCCCGTCCGAGGTGCTCGCCCAGGCGCTCAAGCAGGCGCGGGCCGCACGCCTCACCATCCTCGACGTCATGGCCGAGGCGATCGACGGGCCCGACGAGATGTCCCCGTACGCGCCCCGTGTCATCAGCGTGACCGTCCCGGTCGACAAGATCGGCGAGGTGATCGGGCCGAAGGGCAAGGTCATCAACCAGATCCAGGACGACACCGGCGCGCAGATCTCCATCGAGGACGACGGCACGATCTACATCGGCGCGACCGACGGGCCTTCGGCCGAGGCGGCCCGGTCGATGATCAACGCGATCGCCAACCCGCAGATGCCCGAGGTCGGCGAGCGCTACCTCGGCACCGTGGTCAAGACGACGACGTTCGGCGCGTTCGTGTCCCTCACGCCGGGCCGTGACGGGCTGCTGCACGTGAGCAAGCTCAAGCAGCTCGCGGGCGGCAAGCGCGTCGAGAACGTCGACGACGTGACGCCGGTCGGCACCAAGGTGCAGGTCGAGATAACCGAGATCGACAGCCGGGGCAAGATCAGCCTGTCCCCGGTCGCGGCGGAGGACGCCGCGGCGGGCGACGAGTAGGGCCGTGTCGGACGGTCCGGGCGCGGCGGACGCCGCCACTGTCCGTCGCACCCGGCTGCCCGGCGGCGTACGGGTCGTCACCGAGCACGTCCCCGGTGTGCGGTCGGTGTCCTACGGCCTGTTCGTCGGGGTGGGTTCGCAGCACGAGAACCGCCGGCAGGCCGGCGCGTCGCACTACCTGGAACACCTGCTGTTCAAGGGAACACCGCGCCGCGACGCGCTCGCGATCAGCGCGGCGTTCGACCGCGTCGGCGGCGAGCTGAACGCGTACACCTCGAAGGACTACACCTGCTTCTACGCCCGGGTCCTCGACAGCGACCTGCCACTGGCGGTCGACGCGATCACCGACATGGTGTTCGCCTCGACGCTGGCCGAGGTCGACGTCGAGGCCGAGCGGGGGGTGATCCTCGAGGAGATCGCCATGCACGACGACGAGCCCGGCGACGTGGTGCACGACGTCTTCGCCGGCGCGCTCTACGGGGACGCGCCGCTCGGGCGACCCATCCTCGGCAGCGAGGAGTCGATCGGCGCGATCAGCCGCGACACGATCGCCGGCTACTGGCGGCGCGGCTATGCCCCGGACCGCACCGTGGTCGCGATCTCGGGAAACATCGATCACTCTGCGGCACTTCGCCTGGTACGCAAGGCGTTTCGCGCCTACGCGCCGTCCGGGGAGGTCGCGGGCCTGCGGTCACCGAAGGTCCACGCGGCGCGGGCCGGGCAGGTGGCGGTCCGCGAGCGTCGTACCGGCCAGGTCAACCTGGTTCTCGGCACGCCCGCGCTGGCCCGTGCCGACGACCGGAGGTATGCCCTGTCGGTGCTGAACGCTGCGCTCGGTGGCGGCATGTCCAGCCGCCTGTTCCAGGAGGTGCGGGAGAAGCGCGGCCTCGCCTACAGCGTCTACTCGTTCACGTCCGCGTACACCGACGCGGGGCACTTCGGCGTCTACGTCGGCTGCGCGCCGAAGCGGACCGCCCAGGTGCTCGACATCTGCCGGTCCGAGCTCGCGCACGTCGCCGCCCACGGCCTGTCCGACGACGAGCTGGACCTCGGCAAGGGGCAGGTGCGCGGTGGGCTGGTCCTGGGCCTCGAGGACACCGGCGCCCGGATGACGCGGCTCGGCAAGTCCGAGCTGGTCTGCGGGGAGATCCCGAGCGTGAGCGAGGTCCTGCGCCGGATCGCGGCCGTCACACCCGAGGACGTGCGCACCGTCGCCGCCGCCGTGCTGGGTGCGCGGCCGTCCCTGGCGCTCCTCGGCCCGGTGCCCCGCGGCGTCGACCTGGAGAGGCTGGTGGCATGACGATCCGCGTCGGTGTCCTCGGATCCGCGGGCCGCATGGGTTCGGAGGTCGTCCGGGCCGTCGATGCGGCGCCGGACCTGCGGCTCGTTGCCGCCGTCGACGTGGGCGACGACCGCACGCCGCTTGCCGGCGCCGAGGTCGTCGTCGACTTCACCCGGCCGGATGCCGTGGTGGACAACGTCGTCTGGTGCCTGGAGCACGGTCTGTCGGCGGTCGTGGGGACCACCGGGGTCGACGAGAGCCGGCAGGCCGCTCTCGAGGAGGCCTTACGGGACAGGCCTTCTCAGGGGGTCGTGGTCGCGCCGAACTTCGGCATCGCTGCGGTGCTGATGATGCGGCTCGCAGCCGTCGCCGCGCCGCACTTCGAGTCCGTCGAGATCATCGAGCTGCACCACCCGCAGAAGGTCGACGCCCCGAGCGGCACCGCCCGGCGGACGGCCGCCCTCGTGGCCGAGGCGCGGCGCGCCGCCGGCCGGGACGCGGCGGGCCCCGACGCGACGACCGAGGCGCTCGACGGCGCCCGGGGCGCGCGTGTGGACGGCATACCCGTGCATGCGGTGCGGCTCACCGGACTGGTCGCCCACCAGGAGGTCCTGCTCGGTGGGCCGGGCGAGACACTGACGATCCGGCACGACTCGTTCGACCGGGCGTCGTTCATGCCCGGCGTCCTGCTCGCCGTACGTTCCGTGCTCGACCGCCCCGGCCTCACCGTCGGGCTCGAGCACCTGCTGGACCTGTGAACGGTCCACCGGCTCGGTACGGTGGCCCGACTCGACGGAAGGGCACCGCATGCGCGTACTGAGGACCCTGGGCTTGGTGACCGCCGCCTTCGGCGGGCTCTCGATCGCGGCGCCACAGCTCGTCGCCAGACCGCTCCGGCTGACCGACGCGCAGGGCGGCCTGCAGCCCGGGGTCGCGGTGGCCTGCTCGGCGATCGGAGTTCGGGACGTCGTGTCGGGACTGTCGCTGGCTCTCCTGCCGCCGGGCAGGGCCCGGGCGGCCGCGGTCGGCACCCGCGTGGCGTTCGACGTGACCGACGCGCTCGTCGTCTCCCGCCGGCTCGACCCGGCGGCTCGTCGCGGGCTGCAGGTTGCCGGCCTGGCCTGGGGCGGCGCATGTCTGCTCGCCGGACTGGGCTCGGCCGTCGCCGCGCGGCGGCACTGACTCGTGCCGCAGTCCCGGGCGTACGACGTCGTCGTCATCGGCGCGGGCTCGACGGGCGAGAACGTCGCCGACCGGGCCGTGTCCGGCGGTCTGACCGCCGTCATCGTCGAGAGCCACCTGGTCGGTGGCGAGTGCTCGTACTACGCGTGCATGCCCAGCAAGGCGCTGCTGCGCGGCGGCCAGGTCCTCGCCGAGGCCCGGGCGGTGGACGGCGCCGCGCAGGCCGTCACGGGCACTCTCGACGTGGCGGCGACGCTTGCCCGCCGCGACGGGTTCACCAGCCACTGGTCCGACGACGGGCAGGTGGAGTGGCTGGAGTCGGCGCACGTCGACCTCGTCCGCGGCCACGGGCGCCTGTCGGGCGAGCGGGAGGTCACGGTCACGGCCGAGGACGGCCAGACCACGGTGCTGACCGCCCGGCAGGCCGTGTGCATCGCCACGGGGTCGCAGGCGCTGCTCCCGCCGATCGAGGGCCTCGCCGAGGCGGCGCCGTGGACGTCCCGGGACGCGACCGCCGTCCAGGACGTGCCGGAGTCGCTCGTCATCCTGGGCGGCGGTGTGATCGGCGTGGAGATGGCGACGGCCTACCGCTCGTTCGGCGCCGACGTCACCCTGGTCGAGGGCGGGCCCCGGCTGCTCGCGAACTACGAGCCCTTCGTCGGCGACGCCGTGCGCACCGCGTTCGAGGAGCGCGGCATCCGCGTGCTCACCGGACAGAAGGCGGTACGGGTGGAGCGCTCCGGCGCGGTCGTCACCCTCGTCACGGATGGTGGCGAGACGGTCTCGGCCGCCCAGCTGCTGGTGGCCGTGGGGCGGACGCCCGCCACGACCGAGCTCGGTCTGGAGACCGTCGGGCTTGAGCCCGGGTCCTGGCTGGACGTCGACGACTCGATGCGCGTCCGCGGCGTCGACTGGCTCTACTGCGCGGGCGACACGAACCACCGTGCGCTCCTGACCCACCAGGGCAAGTACCAGGCTCGCGTCGCCGGAGACGCGATCGCCGCTCGGGCCAAGGGGCCCGTCGAGCCGGAGCCGTGGTCGGCGCTGTCCGCGGACGCGGACCACGCGGCCGTCCCGCAGGTGGTGTTCTGCGACCCGGAGGTGTCGGCCGTCGGACTCACCGAGGACGAGGCGCGGGACAGGGGCCTGGACGTGAAGGCCGTCGAGGTCGACCTCGGGCACGTCGCCGGCGCCGCCGTCTACGCCGATCACTACCAGGGCCGGGCCAAGCTCGTCGTGGACGCCGCTCGCGAGGTCGTCGTCGGCGCGACCTTCGTCGGACCGGGCGTCGGGGAGATGATCCACGCCGCCACCGTCGCGGTGGTGGGGGAGGTGCCGCTGCAGCGGCTCTGGCACGCCGTGCCGCCGTACCCCACGATCAGCGAGGCCTGGCTGCGGCTGCTGGAGGCCTACGGCCTCTAGCCCGGTCAGGTCAGGGACGTGTGCAGGCGGACCTGACGCATGGTGCGCGGGCCCATGTCCAGCTCCCGGCCTCCGCCGTCCGGCGCCCATCCCGCCTCGACGAGGAACCGCTGCTGCGCGGTGTCGGTCTCCGGGAGCCAGCAGATCGCGGTGGTGAACCCGTCCGCGCGCAGCGTGTCCGCGACCGCCTGCAGGAGCCGGCTGCCGTGGCCCTCGCGGCGCCGCGGGGGGTCGACCGCGAGGATGGTCAAGGAACCCACGTCGCCGGGGCCGCCGTCGTCCTGGTCGGCGGGGCCGGTCGCCGCGAACGCGACGACGGCACCGTCGGACAGTGCGACCAGCAGATGGTGCGCGACGGTCGGTGGCTGCTCGATGGCCGAGGCCCATTCGGCGTGCGCGCTGGACTCGAGCCGGGCCAGGACCACGGCCGGCAGCAGGTCGACGTACGCATCGCCCCAGGCTCGTGCCTGGATCGCGGCGACGTCCGCTGCCTCCCGGGGCAGCGCGAGCCGGACGGAGAACCGCGGTCCCGCCGGTGCGGAGGGATCGGTCACCCCTCCATCAGACCACGCTGCGGTAGACGTGGACCCGGCCGGTCGCGCTGTTCGCGCGCAGATCCAGCTGTCCACCGGACCCGCGCGGGCCATCTACCTGATCCAGCTCGCAGTCCACGACCCCGATCCCGGTCTGCAGGTCCAGGTGGACGTCGATGCCGGCGACCACGCCGATCTCGAGGTTCGCAAGCTTTCCCTCGATCTTGGCGTTGCCGGCTCCGAGCGCGTCGATCCGGACGTTGCCGGCCGCGGTCTGGATCGTCACGTCTCCGGTCAGCCGTACGGCGTGGACCTCGCCGGCGGCCCCCTTGACCTCGAGGCCGGCGGCCCGGCCCACGGACACCCGCGAGCTGGCGCTCTTCACCGACACGCGTCCCGACGCCTGGCCGACCTCGACGTCACCTGCGGCGGTACGGATCGTCACGTCACGGGCCTGGTCGACGGTGACGGCGCCGCCGGCGCTCTTGACCTGGACGTCGCCGAGCGCGCCGTCGGTGGTCAGCGTCGTCGCGGCACTGCGCAGCTCCACGGCGGATCCCTCCGGCAGCGTCACCTGCGTGAGCACTTGAGGATGCTTGCGCCGCAAGGCATTTCCGTGCGGCATCTGGATCTCGAGACGGTCGCCATCCAGGTCGACGCGGGTCCGCGCGACGTAGTCGGCGGCCCCCTCGGCGTCGGGGTTCAGGGCGGTCACGCGTACCTGCGTACTGCCGTGACCGGTGGTCTCGATCTCCAGGCGGCCGCTCACCTGCTCGACGAGCAGGGTGACCGGACGCGGGGTGTCGAACGTGCGCCGGAGGCCGCTCTCCAAGACGTTCATCGACTGCTCCTTCAGGATCGGGCCCAGCCGGTGACCCGGCTGTGCGGACGGCCGGACGGTGCCGGCGGGGGGGTGAAGCCGCGGTCGAGAGCCCGGTCGACGGCGCGCTGCACCGCCTGGGTCAGGAACGCGTTGACCGAGACGCCGGCGGAGGCGGCGGTGCGTTCGGCCGCCTCCTTGAGCGTGCCGGGGAGCCGCAGGGTGAGGCGCGCCAGCTCGCCGCCGGGGTCGATCGGGATCGGCTCGGGGTCCGGCAGGTTCTCGGCGGCGAACGCCGCCTCGCCTCCCGGCTCGAGCCGCACGGTGACCGGCGTGGCCAGCCGTTCGCCGAGCTCGCCCGCCGCGTCGGTGAGCACGTCGAGCAGCAGCAGGCGCAGTCCCGGCGCGGCGGCGGTCGCAATGGTCTCGGCGGCTCGCTGCAGGTCCGGGTCGCCGGCCGCCACGGCGGCGCGCAGGTCGGCCCGCAAGCGGTCCACATACGGTGACATCTGCATGACGTCACAATGACGTCATGCAGATGTCATGTCAAGCGGCCGGTGTGGTGCCGGCCCGTGTCGCGGCCGGTGGGTACGGTCGGTGCGTGCCGGACCGCCAGTACGAAGACCTCCTCGCTGCGATCGTGCGCGAGGGGGTGGCGAAGGGCGATCGCACGGGCACCGGCACCCGCAGCCTGTTCGCCCGGCAGCTGCGCTACGACCTCGCGGCCGGCTTCCCGCTGGTCACCACCAAGCGCGTGCACTTCCGCTCGATCGCGTACGAGCTGTTGTGGTTCCTGCGCGGCGAGGGCAACGTGCGCTGGCTGCAGGAGCACGGCGTGACGATCTGGGACGAGTGGGCCCGCCCGGACGGCGACCTCGGCCCGGTCTACGGCGTGCAGTGGCGCTCGTGGCCGGCCCCCGACGGCCGCCACATCGACCAGTTGAGCCAGGTGCTCGACACCTTGCGCCATGACCCCGACTCGCGCCGGCTGGTGGTCTCCGCCTGGAACGTGGCGGACCTCGACGCGATGGCGCTCGCGCCCTGCCACGTTCTGTTCCAGTTCTATGTCGCCGCCGGTCGGCTGTCCTGCCATCTCTACCAGCGCAGCGCCGACATGTTCCTGGGCGTTCCGTTCAACCTGGCCAGCTACGCGCTGCTCACCCATCTGGTCGCCCAGCAGGCCGGCCTGGACGTGGGCGAGCTGGTGTGGACCGGCGGCGACTGCCACGTCTACGACAACCACCGCGACCAGGTCGGCGAGCAGCTCACCCGCGTGCCGCACCCGTTCCCCCGGATCGAGGTCAGACCGGCCGCGACTCTCTTCGACTACGCCTACGAGGACTTCACCCTGGTCGGGTACGAGCACCACCCCGCGATCGCGGCACCCGTCGCCGTCTGATGCGGGCGCTCGTCTGGGCGCAGTCCGCCGACGGGGTCATCGGCCGCGACGGAGCACTGCCGTGGCAGCTGCCGGAGGACATGGCGCTGTTCCGCGCGCTGACCGCCGGGGGCACGGTGGTCATGGGCCGGCGGACGTGGGAGTCGCTGCCCGCGCGGTTCCGGCCGCTGCCCGGCCGGCGCAACGTCGTCCTGACGCGCGGGCACGCCGAGGGCGCCGAGGTGATCGACGACCTCGGCCGGGCGCCGGCCGACTGCTGGGTCATCGGCGGGGAGCGGGTCTACGCGGCCGCCCTGCCCAGCGCGGACCTGCTGGTCACGACCTATGTCGAGGGCCGGTACGACGGCGATGCCTGGGCGCCCACGGTCGACGACGCCTGGCAGCCGATCACCGAATACCCGTGGTGGAGGTCGTCGGGGGGGCTCGCGTACACCGTCGTCGCCCGGGTGCGCGACGGTGCGGTCCGCAGCGCCGCCGGGTGCATCCGGGCGCTGGGCGTGCTGGATCGGCACGCGTCCGATCGAGCCTGACCCGGCGTCGCGTGACGCGCCCACCACCGTTCCGTTTGCCCTCCGGCGCTGTGGCAGACTGGCGGAGGCTCGTCGCGCCTGGAACCCCCGACCAGGTGCGACGAGCTTTCTCGCGTCCACGACCGCCAGCGGGCGGGCGATACCCTCGCGGCATGAGTGCGCTGCCCCCGGCCCCGTTCGGGCGGGTTCTCACCGCGATGGTGACGCCGTTCACCGACGACGGCGCCCTGGACCTGGACGCCGCGGTCCGGGTGGCCACCCACCTGGCCGACCACGGCCACGACGGGCTGGTCCTGCTGGGGACGACGGGGGAGGCCGCCACCACCAGCGAGGCGGAGCAGGCCGACGTGTTGCGGGCCGTCCTCGACGCCGTCGGCGGTCGGCTGCAGGTCGTCTACGGCGTCGGCTCCAACGACACCGCGCACGCGCGCGAACTGGCGCGCATCGGGGCCAAGGCGGGCGTTCAGGGCCTGCTGGCGACCACCCCGTACTACACCCGACCGACGCAGGACGGGGTCATCGCGCATGTCGAGGCAATCGCCGCCGAGACGGACCTGCCGCTGATGCTCTACGACGTGCCGACCCGTACGGGGCTGGCGCTGGAGAGCGACACCATCGTGCGGCTCGCGGACCACCCGAGGGTGGTCGCGATCAAGGATGCCAAGGGCCGGCTGGTGGAGACCGCCGAGGTCCGCCGCCGGGCTCCGGACCTCGCCGTGTACAGCGGCTCCGACGAGTACACGCTCCCGCTCCTGTCGCTCGGCGCTGTCGGCGTCGTCAGCGTCCTCGCCCACGTGGCCGGCGACGAGATCGCCGCGATGATCCGGGCGTTCGACGCCGGCGACGTCGCGACCGCCCGCGACCTGCACCTGCAACTGTCGCCGGCGGCCCTCGCGATCTTCGCGTTCGCCAGCCCGGCGCCGATCAAGGCCGCGCTCGCCGACCGTGGCCTGTGCTCGGCGACGGTGCGCCTGCCGCTGCTCCCCGGCACCGAGGCCCAGCGCGCTCGGCTGCGGGACGCGCTCGCGCTGGCGGGCCTCGCCGCGTGAGCCACCCCCACTACGACCTGACCGCGCCGCCGCCCCTGGCCGAGGGCGCGCTGCGGGTGGTCGCCCTCGGCGGCATCGGCGAGATCGGCCGCAACATGACGGTCTTCGAGTACGGCGGCCGGCTGCTCGTCGTCGACTGCGGGGTGCTGTTCCCGGAGGACCACCAGCCCGGCGTCGACCTGATCCTCCCGGACTTCTCCGCCATCCGGGACCGCCTGGACGACATCGAGGCCATCGTGCTGACGCACGCGCACGAGGACCACATCGGCGCGGTCCCGTACCTCCTGCGCGAGCGGGGCGACATCCCGATCCTCGGGTCGAAGTTCACCCTCTCGCTGCTGGAGGCGAAGCTCGGCGAGCACCGCCAGAAGCCACCCCTCCACGTGGTCGCCGAGGAGCAGACCGAGCGACGGGGCGCGTTCCACCTCGAGTTCCTGGCGGTCAACCACTCGGTTCCGGATGCCCTGGCGGTGGCGATCCGCACGCCTGCGGGACTCGTCCTGCACACCGGCGACTTCAAGATGGACCAGACGCCGATCGACGGCCGGCTCACCGACCTCGGAGGCTTCGCCCGTCTCGGGCGCGAGGGTGTCGACCTGCTGCTGTCGGACTCGACCAACGCCGAGGTTCCCGGCTTCGTGACCTCCGAGCGCGAGATCGGTCCGGTGCTGCGGCAGGTGCTGGCCGGCGCCCGCAAGCGCGTGATCGTTGCCTGCTTCGCCTCGCACGTGCATCGCGTGCAGCAGACCCTCGACGCCGCGCACGCCGCCGGCCGGCACGTCGCCTTCGTCGGACGCTCGATGGTCCGCAACATGAACATCGCCCGGGACCTGGGCTACCTGCATGTCCCGGGGGGTCTGGTCGTCGACCTGAAGGACGTCGAGGCGCTGCCGGAGGACAAGATCGTGCTCGTCTCCACCGGCTCGCAGGGCGAGCCGATGTCGGCGCTGTCGCGCATGGCCAACCGGGACCACCCGATCCGGATCGAGCCGGGTGACACGGTGGTGCTGGCCAGCTCACTCATCCCCGGAAACGAGAACGCGGTCTTCCGGGTGATCAACGGCCTCTCCCGGTGGGGCGCGACCGTGGTGCACAAGTCCACCGCGCTGGTGCACGTGTCCGGCCACGCGCCCGCGGGAGAGCTGCTGTACGTCCTCAACGCCGTCCGGCCGACGAACCTGATGCCCGTGCACGGCGAGTGGCGGCACCTGCGTGCGCACGCGGAGATCGCCCGCCTGTCGGGACTCGCGCCCGACCGGGTGGTGATCGCCGAGGACGGCGTCGTGGTGGACCTGGTCGACGGCCTCGCGTCGATCAGCGGGGCGGTCGAGTGCGGGTACGTCTACGTCGACGGGCTGGCCGTCGGCGACGTCACCGAGGTGTCGCTGAAGGACCGGCGCATCCTCGGCGACGAGGGAATCGTCACGATCACGATCGTGGTCGACGCCGGCAGTGGCAAGATCGTCGGCGGGCCCGAGATCCACGCCCGCGGGGTGTCCGACGAGCCCGGCGCGTTCGACGACGCCGTACGCCTTGCCGCCGAGGCGGTCGAGAGCGCCCTCCGCGAAGGCGTCACGGACCGCACCGCCCTGCAGCAGAGAGTGCGGCGTGCGGTCGGCCGCTGGGTGAGCGACACCTACCGCCGCCGGCCGATGATCGCCCCGCTCGTCCTCGAGGTCTGACCGCCCGACTCGGGTTCGGCGCCGCGTCCGGCGCGCCTGAGCGTGAGCCGGCGGCGTCGCCGATAGCGTCGCGACCATGGCCACCCGTACGCCGACGCGCAGCCGCAGCGCGGCCGGACGCACGAGCCGGAGCGCAGCGTCCCGCAGCGCGTCGACGCGGTCGGGCAGCGCGAGCCGGCGTCCCGCCCCGCGGGCGGCGACCCGCCGAGCGGCCCCGGCGCGCGGCCGGTCCGGCCCGGG
>DASVGV010000107.1:0-10642 GCA_036379355.1 Mycobacteriales bacterium
TCTTTACGCCCAATAATTCCGGACAACGCTTGCACCCTACGTATTACCGCGGCTGCTGGCACGTAGTTGGCCGGTGCTTCTTCTGCAGGTACCGTCACTTTCGCTTCGTCCCTGCTGAAAGAGGTTTACAACCCGAAGGCCTTCGTCCCTCACGCGGCGTCGCTGCGTCAGGCTTTCGCCCATTGCGCAATATTCCCTACTGCTGCCTCCCGTAGGAGTCTGGGCCGTGTCTCAGTCCCAGTGTGGCCGGTCGCCCTCTCAGGCCGGCTACCCGTCGTCGCCTTGGTAGGCCGTTACCCCACCAACAAGCTGATAGGCCGCGGGCCCATCCTTGGCCGAAATTCTTTCCACCACCAGAAGATGTCTTCAGTGGTCGTATCCGGTATTAGCCCCGGTTTCCCGGAGTTATCCCAGAGCCAAGGGCAGGTTGCCCACGTGTTACTCACCCGTTCGCCGCTCGGAGCAAGCTCCGCGCTCGACTTGCATGTATGAAGCACGCCGCCAGCGTTCGTCCTGAGCCAGGATCAAACTCTCCGTTGATGTCTTGTGACGTGCGGGAGTCCCCGCGTTGTCGACATAAGGAGTGACCGGACGGTCTGGCGAGATCGACCGGTCATCTGATTCTGGCAAGTGCGGGGCGGCCGGTAAGCCGCCCCGTCTTTGCCAAAGGAATCCTCGCCACGAGGAGTGCGCACGGTCTGGTGACCGCCGCTGCCACCCGTGGACGGGGTATATATGGCATCGACTTTCGGCACGCTGTTGAGTTCTCAAAGTGCGGGCGCGCACCGATCGCATGGGCCTTCCGGCCGCGTTCGGGGCAACTCGCCTAGGCTACCGAGCGCCGCGCGAGCCCGTCAACGTGGCCGAGATCCGGCTGTCGAGCAGGTTCCGCATCGCTCGGCAACCGGGTGTCTCCACCGGTTCGACGAGGGGCTTCCGGTGCCGTCCCCTGGTGGGTGCGGCGCTCCGGGCGCGAGGAGTAAACCTAGCCCATCGCGCGTGCGGGGGTCAACCGCGGGCCCCGTCCGGCGCGCCGCCGCGGACGACACCGGCCACGTGCTGGCGGCCACGGCGCAGCACGAGGTACCGCCCGTGCAGCCAGCGGTCGGCCGGGGGCGTCGCCAGCGGATCGTCGATGCGCTCGTTGTTCACGTACGCGCCGCCCTCCGCGACGGTCCGTCGCGCGGCCGAGGTGCTGGGGACAAGCCCGGTCGCGGCCAGTAGCTCCGCGTAGGTCGGGTCCTGCCCGGGGGCCACCGTCGCCGAGGGGGCCTCCTGCAGCGCCGCCGCGAGCGTGCGCTCGTCGAGCGCGGTCAGGTCGCTGCGACCGAACAGCGCCGCCGCCGCCGCCTCGACGCGCGCGGTCTCGTCGCCGCCGTGCACCAGGGTGGTCAGCTCCCGTGCGAGGGCCCGTTGCGCCTCGCGGGCCTGCGGACGCTCCCGGGTTGCGGCCTCCAACGCCTCGATGTCGTCGCGGCTGCGGTCGGACAGGATGCGCAGGTAGGACCCGACCACGGCGTCCTCGGCCTGCAGCCAGACCTGGAAGAAGGCGTACGGGCTGGTCATGTCGGGATCGAGCCAGATCGCGCCGCCCTCGGACTTGCCGAACTTGGTGCCGTCGGCCTTGGTGAGCAGCGGCGTCCCGATGCCGTGGGCCGTGACGCCCTCGACGCGGCGGATGAGGTCCAGCCCGGCGGTGATGTTCCCCCACTGGTCGCTTCCCCCGGTCTGCAGCAGGCAGCCGTACCGGCGGTTCAGCTCGAGGAAGTCCAGCGCCTGCAGGAGCTGGTAGGAGAACTCGGCGTACGAGATACCGCCCTCGCTCGCGAGACGGGCGCTGATCGCCTCCTTGCCGAGCATGCGGTTCACGGAGAAGTGCTTGCCGACGTCCCGCAGGAAGTCGAGTGCGGACAGGGGGGCGGTCCAGTCCAGGTTGTTGACCATGCGGGCCGCCTGCGGGCCGTCGAACGCGAGGTACGGCTCGATCTGACCGCGGATGCGCGCGGTCCACTCGGCGACGACGTCCTTGCTGTGCAGACCGCGCTCCGCCGTGGGGCGGGGGTCGCCGACGAGGCCGGTCGAGCCGCCGACGAGAGCGAGCGGCTGCAGCCCGGCCCGCTGGAGCCGGCGGACGGTGAGCACCTGGACGAGGTGCCCGTGATGCAGGCTGGCGGCGGAGGGGTCGAAGCCGCAGTAGAAGGTCAGGGGGCCGGCGTCGATCGCCGACCGCAGGGCACCCAGGTCGGTGCTGACGGCGATGACGCCGCGCCAGATCAGGTCGTCGAGCACATGCAGGTCGTCGGAGGTCACGGGGGTGATCCTGCCCGCCGCCGGCGCGGGGCCGCCCTCCGGAACGCCGAGACGCTGGCATCGCCCGTGACCCAGAACCGCCACGGGACGTCCGCTGCCGCCCGCACGCCGACCCGCGGCCCGACGCTGACGGGGGGCGCGGACGTCCGCGGGAGCAGCGTCGCGCGCTCACCGGACTGCTCGCCGCGCAGCCCCAGGACGCGCGCGAGCGCGGCGGGACCGCGGGCGAGATGCTCGTCCCGCCGATCCGGACTGCGTGTCCGGGCGGCGTCGAGCCCGTCTTCGACGGCGCCCGCGCGCAGCAGCACGGCCGAGGCGGTGCCGTCGGGCCCGGTGACGAGGTTCGCGCACCAGTGCACGCCGTACACGAAGTAGACGTAGTAGTGGCCGGCGGGACCGAACATCACGGCCGTACGGGGCGTCCGCCCGCGGAAGGCATGGCTCGCCGGGTCCGACTCCCCCGCGTACGCCTCCACCTCGGTGAGCCGTACCGTCACGCCGGCGCGGACGAGCCGGCAGCCGAGCAGGTCGGGCGCAACCTGGTCGGACGGCCGGCTCAGACCCGCGCGGTCCATCGCGCGTGCTCGGCCACCGTCTCGCGCACGGATCGCAGCTGGTCGGCGACGCGTCCGCGGGCGGTACCACCGGGGGTGTCCCGTGCGGCGATCGCACCGGCCACGGTCAGGACCGAGCGGATGTCGGGGGTGAGCAGCGGCGAGATGGCCGCGAGGTCCGCATCGCTCGGATCGCCGAGGTCGGCCTCGCGCTCCTGGCACCACGCGACGAGCGCCCCCACCGCCTCGTGCGCGTCGCGGAACGGCACACCGCGGCGCACCAGGTGCTCGGCCACGTCCGTCGCGAGGGCGAAGCCCTCCGGCGCGGCAGCCGCCAGCACGTCGGTGCGCACCCGCATGGTCGCGATCATGCCCGCCATCGCCGGCAGCACGGTCAGCAGCGTGTCGACCGCGTCGAACACCGGCTCCTTGTCCTCCTGCAGGTCACGGTCGTACGTGAGGGGCAGCCCCTTGAGCATCGCGAGCACGCCCGTGACATGGCCGATGAGACGGCCCGCCTTGCCCCGCGCGAGCTCCGCGATGTCGGGGTTCTTCTTCTGCGGCATGATCGACGAGCCGGTGGCGTAGGCGTCGTCGAGCTCGACCCAGCCGAACTCGCGGGTCGCCCAGAGGCACACCTCCTCCCCCAGGCGGCTGAGGTGCACGCCGAGGAGCGCCGCGCCGAACAGGAACTCGGCGACGAAGTCGCGGTCGGACACGGCGTCCATCGAGTTGGGGGTGACGGCCGCGAACCCGAGCTCGGCGGCGGTGGCGGCCGGGTCGACCGGGAGGCTCGAGCCGGCGAGGGCGCCGGAGCCGAGCGGACTGTAGGCGGTGCGCGCGTCCGCATCACGCAGGCGCTCGACATCGCGCAGGAGCGGATGCACGTGCGCGAGGAGCTGGTGGGCAAACAGCACCGGCTGCGCATGCTGGAGGTGTGTCAGTCCCGGCGCGGGGGTGTCGAGGTGTGCCTCGGCCTGGTCGGCCAGAGCCGTCGCCAGGTCGAGCACGGCGCCGGCCACCAGCCGTGCGTGCTCGCGCAGGTACAGGCGCAGATCGGTGGCGATCTGGTCGTTGCGGGACCGGCCGGCACGCAGCTTGCCGCCGAGCGGGCCGAGCCGCTCGAGCAGGCCGCGCTCCAGCGCGGTGTGCACGTCCTCGTCCGCAGCGGTCGGGACGAAGGTGCCGTCCGCCCAGGCGCGTTCGAGCTCGTCCAGCGCGCCGAGCATCCGCTCGAGCTCGTCGGCCGTGAGCAGCCCCGCTCGGTGCAGCACCCGCGCATGGGCGCGGGACCCACGCAGGTCGTACGGCGCGAGCCGGCCGTCGAAGTGCACCGACATCGAGAGGGCGGCCAGCGCGTCGGACGGTCCGCCGGCGAAGCGGCCACCCCACAGGCGCGCTCCGGTGTCAGTCAAAGCCGAACTCCATCGCGGCGCTGTCGAGCACGGTCTCGTCGGAGCCCGGTCGGTCGGTGGCGCCGGGGTTGGCCGCGATCCGGGCCGCCCCTCCCGCATCGAGACCGGCCTCCAGCTCCCCGAACAGGTAGCTGCGGTCGAGCTGGGCGGCACCCTGGCCGGCGTACTGCTCCAGCTTGGAGCGGGAATCGGCGATGTCCAGGTTGCGCATCGTCAGCTGCCCGATCCGGTCGACCGGCCCGAACGCCGCGCTCTCGACCCGCTCCATCGACAGCTTGTCCGGGTGGTAGGACAGCGCCGGCCCGCGGGTGCCGAGCACGGTGTAGTCCTCGCCGCGGCGCAGCCGCAGCGTCACCTCGCCGGTGACGAGCGACGCCACCCAGCGCTGGATGGACTCGCGCAGCATCAGCGCCTGCGGGTCGAGCCACCGCCCCTCGTACAGCAGGCGGCCCAGCCGGCGGCCCTCGGCGTGGTAGTTGGCGATGGTGTCCTCGTTGTGGATCGCGTTGAGAAGCCGTTCGTACGCGATCCAGAGCAGCGCCATGCCGGGCGCCTCGTAGATGCCGCGCGACTTGGCCTCGATGATGCGGTTCTCGATCTGGTCGCACATGCCCAGGCCGTGGCGGCCCCCGATGTCGTTCGCGGCCAGGACGAGGGCGACCGGGTCGTCGTCGTGGAAGCCGTCGATGCTGACCGGCCGGCCGCCGCGGAACCCGATGGTGACGTCCTCCGCGTCGATGGCGACGGCGGGGTCCCAGAACCGCACGCCCATGATCGGCTCGACGGTCTCCAGGGACACGTCGAGGTGCTCGAGGGTCTTGGCCTCGTGGGTCGCGCCCCAGATGTTCGCGTCGGTGGAGTACGCCTTCTCCTGGCTGTCGCGGTACGGCAGCGCGCGCTCGGTCAGCCACTGGCTCATCTCGGCCCGGCCGCCCAGCTCGCCGACGAAGTCGGCGTCGAGCCAGGGCTTGTAGATGCGCAGGTCGGGGTTGGCCAAGAGGCCGTACCGGTAGAACCGCTCGATGTCGTTGCCCTTGAACGTCGAGCCGTCCCCCCAGATGTGTACGTCGTCGGCGGCCATGGCGCGCACGAGCATGGTGCCCGAGACGGCCCGTCCCAGCGGCGTGGTGTTGAAGTAGACCCGGCCGGCGGAGCGGATGTGGAAGGCGCCGCACGCCAGGGCCGCGAGCCCCTCCTCGACCAGCTCGCGCCGGCAGTCGACCGTCCGCGCGAGCTCGGCGCCGTACTGCAGCGCGCGGCCGGGGACGCCGCTCACGTCGGGCTCGTCGTACTGGCCGATGTCGGCGGTGTACGCGCACGGGATGGCGCCGCGGGCGCGCATCCACGCCACAGCCACCGAGGTGTCGAGCCCGCCGGAGAAGGCGATGCCGACCCGCTCCCCGGTGGGGAGTGAGGTCAGGACCTTGCTCATCGGCGGTCCGCCGTGGGCTGCACGGTTGTCTCCTGGCTCTGCGCGAGTCGGACGAGGTGCCCGGCCAGCGCCTGCCCCCCGCCGGGGTCGCGGGCGATGACCAGGATGGTGTCGTCGCCGGCCACCGTACCGAGCACCTCGGGCAGCCGGGCACGGTCGAGTGCGCTGGCGAGAAAGCTCGAGGCGCCGGGCGGAGTGCGCAGGACCACCAGGTTGGCGCTGGACTCCGCCGAGACCAAGAGGTCGCCGAGCAGCCGGGCGAGGCGATGCGGCTCGCCGGCGTGCGGCGCTCGGCTCGGCACGGGCGCGCCGTCCTCGGGGACGACGTACGCAGGTGCTCCCGCGTCCGGCGCGCGCAGCTTGACCGCGCCCAGCTCGTCCAGGTCCCGCGACAGCGTCGCCTGCGTCACCCGGAAGCCGTCCTGGCGCAGCGCCTCGGCGAGCTCGGCCTGGGAGCGGACCGGGCGTTCGCGCAGCACGGTCACGATCCGCTCGTGGCGCGCGGCCTTCGAGTCGATCCCCGGGCCGGCCGGCTCGGGGCGCGGGGCCAGCGCGGCTGCAGGACGGGCGCTCACGGCTGCTGCACCAGCCACGCGAGCACTGCCTTCTGCGCGTGCAGGCGGTTCTCGGCCTGGTCGAAGACCACGGAGTGCGGGCCGTCGACGGCCGCCGCGCTGATCTCCTCACCGCGGTGGGCGGGCAGGCAGTGCATGACGAGCGCCTTCGGGTCCGCCACGGCGATCTTCTCCTCGTCGAGGGCGTACGGCAGGAACGGCCGGTGCCGCTCGGCGGCCTCGGCCTCCTGGCCCATCGACACCCACACGTCGGTGTAGAGGGCCCCGGCGCCCTCGCTCGCCGCAACCGGGTCGGTGAACTCGCGGACGCTGCCACCGGTGCCGGCCGCGACCTTCTCTGCGGCGGCCACGACCTGCGGGTCGCAGGCGAACTCCGCGGGCGTGGCGACCCGCACGTGCAGCCCGGCCGTGGCCCCGGCGAGCAGCAGCGAGTGCGCCATGTTGTTGCCGTCACCGAGGTAGGTGAGGGTGAACCCGGCCAGCGTCCGCCCGTGCCGGCGCAGGGTCAGAAGGTCGGCCAGCGCCTGGCACGGGTGGCTGAGGTCGGACAGTGCGTTGACCACCGGAATGCTTGCGGCGGCGGCGATCCGCTCGAGCCGCTCGTGGGCACCGGTGCGCAGGACGATCGCGTCGACGTACCGGGACAGCACGCCGGCCGTGTCCTCGAGCGTCTCGCCGCGGCCGAGCTGCATGGTGGTCGCGTCGAGGACGACCGGCTGTCCGCCGAGCTGGCGTACCCCGACCTCGAACGAGACGCGCGTACGGGTCGAGGGCTTCTCGAAGATCAGCGCGACGGCCTTGCCCGCGAGCGCCTGGGGCAGCGGGCCGGTGGCCGCCTCGAGGATCGCCGCCTGCTCGGCCGGCGACAGGTCGGTGTCGTGCAACAGGTGCCGGGTCACGCCGCACCCTCGGGGACGGCAAGGGTCGCGAGGACCCGGTCGAGCGCCAGGGGCAGGGCGGCGAGCACCTCGTGCACCTGCTCGGTGCTGAGGATCAGCGGCGGCGCGAGCCGGATCCGGTCCGGGACGGCCGCGTTGACGAGCAGCCCGTGCTTGCGGCAGGCCGCCTCGACCGCCGGGGCCGCGGCGGCGGTGAGCTGCAGGCCGAGCCAGAGCCCGGCGCCGTCGACCCGGGAGACGAGGGGATGGTCGATGCCCTCCTCCAGCAGGGTCCCGACCTTGGTGACGTGCTCGAGCAGGCCCTCGCGCTCGATGGTGTCGAGGACGGCGAGCGCGGCCGCGGCGCAGACCGGGTTGCCGGCGAACGTGGAGCCGTGGGCGCCGGGCGTGAGCGCGGCCCGGGCCGGCTCCGTCAGGGCCACGCACGCGCCGATCGGCATGCCACCGCCGAGTCCCTTCGCCAGCGTCACCACGTCGGGGACGAGGTCGATCGCGTCGGCCTGGAACCCGAACCAGTGACCGGTACGGCCGATCCCGCCCTGGACCTCGTCGACCACGAGAAGCGCCCCCTGCTCGTCGCACACCGCGCGAACCGCGGTGAGGTAGCCGGCCGGGGGCGGGACGACACCCGCCTCCCCCAGCGTCGGCTCGAGGACGACGGCCGCCGTGCTGCCGGTCACCGCCGCCCGCATCGCGTCGAGGTCGCCGTACGGCACGAACGACACGTCGTACGGGAAAGGGGCGAACGGCTCGCGCTTGGCGGGGTTCCCCGTGATCGACAGCGCGCCCATGGACCGGCCGTGGAAGGACCGCTCGGCGGCGACGATCCCGGTACGGCCGCGGTCGGCGCCGTACCGTCGGCAGATCTTGAGGGCGGCCTCCACCGCCTCGGTGCCCGAGTTGGTGAAGAAGACGCGCCCGTCGCCCGGCAGCAGCCCGGTAAGGCGCTCGGCGAGCGCGACCGCCGGCTCGTTGATGTACAGGTTCGAGGTGTGTCCCAGCACCTGCACCTGCTCGGTGACGGCGGCGACGACCGCCGGATGGGCGTGGCCGAGCGCGTTGACGGCGATGCCCGCGAGCAGGTCGAGGTAGCGGCGGCCCTCGGCATCCCACACCTCGGCGCCGTCGCCGCGGACGAGCGCGAGCGGCGGCGTTCCGTACGTGTCGAGCATCACCCGCTGCCAGCGCTGCTGCAGATCTGCGGTGCTCATGACTCCTCCTCCGTGCCGATCCTCGTCCGGTGACCGTCGCCGCTCACGGGACGACCATCGTGCCGACGCCCTCGTCGGTGACGACCTCGAGCAGCAGCGCGTGCGGGACCCGGCCGTCCAGGACGTGGGCCGCGGGGACGCCACCCCGGACGGCGCGCAGGCAGGCCTCCATCTTCGGCACCATGCCGGTGGACAGGTCCGGCAGCAGCTTCTCGAGCTCGTCGCCGTCGAGCCGGCTGATCACCTCGGTGCTGGCCGGCCAGTCGGCGTACAGGCCCTCGACGTCGGTGAGCAGCACGAGCTTCTCGGCCTCGAGCGCGACGGCCAGGGACGCCGCCGCGGTGTCGGCGTTCACGTTGTAGACCTCCCCGTCGGCGCTCCGGGCCACGGTGGCCACGACCGGGATCTGCCCGGCGTCGAGCAGCGCGGTGACCGCGTCGGTACGGACCGCCGAGACGTCGCCGACGAAGCCGATGTCGACCTCCGCGCCGTCGACGATGCCGGGCCGCCGGACGGCGGTGAGCAGGTGCGCGTCCTCGCCGGACAGGCCGACCGCGAACGGGCCGTGCACGTTGAGCGCGCCGACGACGTCGCGGTTCACCTGACCGACGAGCACCATGCGGACGACCTGCATCGTCTCGGCTGTCGTGACCCGCAGGCCCCCCGCGAACTCGCTGTCGAGGCCGAGCCGGTCGAGGTGTGCGCTGATCTGCGGCCCGCCCCCGTGCACCACGACCGGCTTCAGCCCGGCATAGCGCAGGAACACGACGTCCTGGGCGAAGGCAGCGGCCAGGTCCGGCGACGTCATGGCATGACCGCCGTACTTGATCACGACGGTACGGCCGTGGAAGCGCTCCAGCCACGGCAGCGCGGAGGTGAGCACCTCGGCGCGCTGGAGGGCGGCGTCGAGGCGGGTCACGTCGTGTACTCCGAGTTCAGGCGGACGTACTCGGTGGTCAGGTCGGTGGTCCAGACGTGGGCGCGGGCGGATCCGGCCCGCAGGTCGACCGTGATCGTGACGTCCCGGGGAGTCAGGTCGACGAGGGCACCGGTCGGGGAACCCTTGTCGCACAAGACGATCCCGTTCATCGCCACGCTGACGTCGTCGGGCTCGAACACCGCTTCGGTCAGGCCGAAGGCGGCAACCACGCGCCCCCAGTTCGGGTCGCCACCGGCGAGCGCGGTCTTGACCAGCGCGTTGCGGCCGACCGCACGGGCCACGTCGAGCGCATCAGCGTCGGTCCGGGCGCCCACCACCTCCACCACCACCTGCTTGCTGGCGCCCTCGGCGTCCGCGACCAGCTGGAGCGCGAGGTCTCGGCAGACGTCGTGGACCGCAGCGGCGAAGCCGTCCACGTCGGGCGTGACGCCGGACGCGCCGGAGGCCAGCAGGAGCACGGTGTCGTTGGTCGAGATGCAGCCGTCGACGTCGACGCGGTCGAAGGTCACCGCGGTGGCGGCGCGCAGGGCCGCGTCGAGCTGGGCCGCGCCGGCGACCGCATCGGTCGTGATCACGACGAGCATGGTCGCCAAGGCCGGTGCCAGCATGGCGGCCCCCTTGGCCATGCCACCGACGCTCCATCCGTCGCGCCGTACGACGGCCTCCTTGGAGACGGTGTCGGTCGTCATGATCGCCACGGCAGCGTCCGCCCCGCCGTCGACGGACAGGCTGCTCGCCACCACGGGGATGCCGGCCAGCAGTCTCGGCATCGCCACCGGGACGCCGATCACCCCGGTCTGGCAGACGCCGACGTCCGCCGCGGAGATCTCGAGGGCCGCGGCGACGGCCTCCGCGGTGGCGTGGACGTCGGCGAACCCCTGCGGGCCGGTGAAGGCGTTGGCGCTGCCGGAGTTGAGGACCACGGCCCGCATCCGGCCGTCGGCGAGCACCTGCCTGGTCCAGGGCACCGCCGCGGCGACGACCCGGTTGCGCGTGAAGACTCCGGCAGCAGCGTCGAGCGGACCGTCGTTCACCACCAGGGCGAGGTCGGGCTTGCCGCTGGCCTTGAGGCCGGCCGTGTGGCCGGCGGCCCGAAAGCCCTGCGCGGCGGTGACGCTCACGGCCAGACGCCGTCGGCGATCAGGCCTGCGGTCTCGCCCAGCCCGAGCGCGAGGTTCAGGCACTGGATCGCCTGTCCGGCGGCGCCCTTGACCAGGTTGTCCAAGGCGCACGTGACAACGGCACGTCCGGCGCTGTCGTCGACGGTGACCTGCAGCTGCGCGCCGTTTCCCCCGAGCGTCGCGCC
>DASVGV010000108.1:0-3808 GCA_036379355.1 Mycobacteriales bacterium
CGCCGAAACGCTGAATTACCTGACCCTGTCCGGCCGTTCCGAGCAGCAGATCGCGCTGGTCGAGGCCTATGCCAAGGCGCAGGGCATGTGGCACGACGAAAGCACGCCGGAAGCCGAATACAGCGCCGTGCTGGAGCTGGATCTGGCCGACGTCAAGCCGTCCATGGCCGGCCCGCGCCTGCCGCAGGATCGCGTGCTGCTGACCGACGTCAAGACCAACTACGAAGAAAACTTCAAGCTGTTCGGCGAGCGTCGCAAGGACACATCCGCACGCACCAGCGACGTCGGCGTCGAGGACGGCTCGGTCGTGATCGCCGCCATCACCTCGTGCACCAACACGTCCAACCCCCAGGTGATGGTCGGTGCCGGGCTCCTGGCGAAGAACGCCGTGGAGCACGGGCTGGCACCCAAGCCGTGGGTGAAGACCTCGCTCGCTCCCGGTTCGCGGGTGGTCACCGACTACTACGACGCCGCCGGGCTGACGCCGTACCTGAACAAGCTCGGGTTCGAGCTCGTCGGCTACGGCTGCACGACCTGCATCGGCAACTCAGGACCGCTCATCCCTCAGGTGAGCAAGGCCGTCGTCGACCACGACCTCACGGTCTGCTCCGTGCTGTCGGGAAACCGCAACTTCGAGGGGCGCATCCACCCTGAGTGCAAGATGAACTTCCTGGCCTCGCCGCTGCTGGTCATCGCGTACGCGCTGGTCGGCACGCTGCACGCGGACCTGGTCCACGAGCCGCTCGGTACGGGTCGGGACGGCCAGCCGGTCTTTCTCCGCGACATCTGGCCTGCCGCCGCAGACGTACAGAAGATCATCGACGCCCACCTGCGCGCCGACATGTTCACGCGTGGCTACGCCGACGTGTACACGGGCGACGACAACTGGCGTGGGCTCGACGTTCCCACAGGTGACCGGTTCGCCTGGGACGCGCGGTCCACCTACGTGCGGCAGCCGCCGTACTTCGACGGGATGGGGACCGAGCCCGCGCCCCTGCAGGACATCGAAGGGGCGCGCGTGCTGGCGCTGCTGGGCAACTCGGTGACCACCGACCACATCTCACCGGCCGGCACGATCAAGGCCCACTCGCCGGCCGGCCGCTACCTCGCCGGCCACGGCATCAAGCCAGCGGACTTCAACTCGTACGGGTCGCGACGCGGCAACCACGAGGTCATGATTCGTGGCACGTTCGCGAACATTCGCCTGCGCAACCTGCTCGCACCCGGATCCGAGGGCGGCGTCACCCGCCACCTGCCCGGCGGCGAACAGATGAGCATCTACGACGCCGCCCAGCAGTACCTCGCCGACGGGGTACCTCTGCTGGTCATCGCCGGGTCCGAGTACGGCTCCGGCTCCTCCCGTGACTGGGCGGCGAAAGGCACCCTGCTTCTCGGTGTGCGGGCCGTGCTCGCGACGTCGTACGAGCGCATCCACCGCTCCAACCTGATCGGGATGGGCGTGCTGCCACTGCAGTTCCCCGACGGGGACGACGCTCGCTCCTTGGGGCTGACCGGCGAGGAGACCTACACGATCACCGGCCTCGCCGGGCGCGACGAGTCACCCAAGAGCGTCACCGTCAGCACGGATACCGGCCGCACTTTCACCGCGACCGTACGCATCGACACGCCCGCCGAGGCGGCCTACTACCGCCACGGCGGCATCCTGCAGTACGTGCTCCGTCAGTTGCTCGCACCTGCTACGTCGTAAGCCCCTGCTCACGCACCCGCCGTTCTGGTCCGAGTTACGGCGGGCACGAGCACGCCCTACGGCAGACGTGGTGGCAATGATCAAGGGCACCGTTCTCGCTGAACACGGGATTCCGGGCGAAGCAGCCCAGCCCGTCTCCGGACCCGCGAACGTTGCGCGTCGAGCGACAGTGCCGCTGACGCCGATCAGGCGGGCGGCATGGGGTCCACCACGGATGGACGGACGCCTCGCGCCAGGTGATCGTCGCCTAGTAGACACGAGGTATTCGTTTCAACGAACGCGTGACCTCGCCAGCCCATGGGAGGTGACCAATGTCATGCACGCACTCAACAGCCCGGCAGCTAGCTGACGGCGCCCTCCGGACGCCGACCCGACCCACAGCCGAGTTCGCTCAGGCAAGTCCTTCGAGCGACCAGGCGCGACGCGGCGCGTTCGCCGTCGTGGTGGTCAACCTGAGCCCCCGAGCCAGCTGGCTCTCGGTGGCCGGAAAGCTGAGCGGCCAGGCCGCCGCCACCCGGCTCGAAGACGCGCTCGCGTTGCAACTCGACGCGGGGCGGTGCTTCGCCGGCGTCGATCTCACCCACGTATCGATCGTGGACCGCTACAGCTTCGACGTTCTCGTCGACGCCAACCGGCTGTTCGAGCGGGCCGCTGGCAATCTGGTCGTGACCGGAGCGGCCCCGCGCATCGCTCGGCTCTTCGAGTTGTGCGGCCTCGACCACATGTTGCTGGCTCGCGCAGACGGCGATCGAGGCAGCTCGGCACCGGCCGACCCGGCGCCGAGCCGGGGGGCGTCCGCCGACGCACCATCGGATCGGGACGTCTCAGCCACCGCCAGCCGCCTCGTCGCCCGCGTGACCTCGCACGGGAGCCTGGAACGCGACCGGGCCTTGATCGACCTGGCGGTCGGGATCGTGATGGGCCAAGCCCACACCAGTGTTCCCGACGCGACCCAACGACTCCTGGTGCTCGCCCAAACGACAAACAGAAGTCTCGGGGACGTCGCCACCTCGATCGTGGACTCGACCACGCGCCGGGCCCGGCTGGGCGGCCGACTCCGTCTCGTCCACGACAGCGGCGCGCCGCCTGCGTCTTCCGGCGCGTCCGCCACTCTCACCGATGGCCCTCAACGACGTCGTGCAGGGAAGGCATCAACCAACGCAACAGAAGAAGAGGGGGCGAGTGGATCATGATCGACTATGACACAGCGCCCGCGAATCTCGAGCCGGAGCAGGCCGAGTCGCCTCTCGTGCTCGTGAACACAGGTCGACGTGGCTTGATCGATCTGGATGACGGCACGGAATCACCCGAATTGGCCTGGGAGCCCTTGGCCGGAGATCTCAGCGGCGAAAGCCTCGGGATCCAGCTGATACCCCAACAGGCGGACGAATTCACCTGCACGCGCTGCTATCTCGTCCATCACCTCAGTCAGCTCGCCGATCCAGGATGTCGCGTCTGTCGGGACTGCTCCGGCTGATCAGATGGCGCGCTCGACCCGGACCGAACGACACGTCAGGGTTCGACCAGTCCCGCCCGGATCGCATACCGGGTAAGTCCCACCCGATCCCGCAGGCCGAGCTTCTCGAGAATGTTCGCCCGGTGCCGCTCCACCGTCTTGGGGCTGATGGTGAGCAGACGGGCGATCTCGCGGGAGCTGTACCCCTCCGCGATGAGTTTGACGACCTCACTCTCACGGGATGTCAGGGGCCCCCCGCTCTTGCGGTCGCCCCGTTGAAGATAACTGCGCATGAGAGCGCCGAGCGCGACCGGGTAGATGAACGGCTCGCCACGAAGCGCGGCGCGGCAGGCGTCGACCAGGTCCTGGTCCGCCTGCCGCTTGAGGACGTAGCCCGCAGCCCCCGCAGCGAGGGCCTCGAAGAAGTACTGCTCGTCGTCGTACATCGACAGCAGCAGGACCGGCAGCGTCGGGCGACGTGGGGTGATCTTGCGTAGCGCCTGCAGGCCCGTCAAGGTGGGCATGGCCACATCCAGGATGGCCAGATCCACGTCAGGGCTCAGCGCCCTCTGGACCGCCTCCATGCCGTCAGTCGCCTCGGCCGTCACCCGCAGCCCGTTGTGCCGCTCGAGGAGCGCCCTAAC
>DASVGV010000109.1:0-8863 GCA_036379355.1 Mycobacteriales bacterium
GTCGCGCACTACGGGCCGTTCGTCATGAACACCCGGGAGGAGCTCCAGCAGGCCGTCGACGACTTCCAGGCCGGGCGCCTCGGGGTGATCCCCGAGGGCGCGCTGATGCCGCACGTGTACAGCGGGGCGCGCTGATTTTCCCTGTGATCAGGGGCGTGTCGGTGGGGCACCTGTCCGGGCAGAGGGCGCAGTCTTAGGGCATGACCGTGCGCCCTCTTCCCCACCGCGGGCCGGCGGCCGAGGCCGAGCCGATCGAGAAGCTCGACGATCGCGACCTGCTGGGCCGGGTGCTGGCGGGCCTGTCCGACGACGCCGACGAGCTCGAGGCGTGCACCGGCGATCTCCTGGTGCACGCCGACGGCCGGGTCGAGTGCCTCGCCCGCGACGACTGCCCCACCGACCCGGCCCTGCACGTGGGCGTCGTGCACTGCGAGCACGACCTCGCGGATGGCTGCTGCGCGACCGGCGGCTGACCTCCGGACCGGTCAGGCCGGCTGCGGCGCGGTCTCCGGGACGATGGCTGCCTCTTCGACCGACTGCTGGCGTTCGAGGAAGAACAGGCCCGCGTAGACGGCGGCGGCGACCAGGAAGCCGACCTCGAAGGCGATGTCGCCGAGCCCGGGGTGATGCCGGGCGAGGAAGCCCTGGAACTTGCTCTGGTTCGAGAACAGCGTGATCGACACCGCCATCCCGGCCGCCATCGCGATCACCCCGGCGAAGGGGTTGTGCTTGCGGTCGAACGGAAGCCCGCTCACGTCCTTGCCCCGGCGCAGCAGCTGGTCGGTGAGGAAGACCCCGAGCCAGGGCCCGATCCAGTACGCGATGATCAGCAGGAAGTTCTCGTACCGGTCCGGCTCGTTCAGGCTGGTCGCGGCCAGGATCGCCCCGACGATGCCGAAGGACACGGCTGCGATCGCCCGGCGCAGCCGCAGCGGCAGCTCGATGCCGACGGCGAGGAACGACATCGCCCCGGAGTACACGTTCAGGACGTTCGCCGCGATCGACCCGATGGCGATCGCGAGCAGCGTGACGTCGCGCCAGGCCCCGAGCTGCCCGGCGAACTCGCCGGTCGGGTTGGCGCCGAACGGGTCGACGCCCTTGATCGTCAGCAGCGCCGCGCCGACCGTCTCCAGGACCACGCAGGACAGGAACACGCCGAGGCCGGCGAACAGCCCCGTCAGCCGGGCCGACGCCGCCGAAGGCAGGTAGCGGGTGTAGTCGCTGGCGTACGGGTTCCAGCCCGCGGCGTACCCGAACGCCGCGCCGACGGTCAGCAGGAACCCCCCGGTGCCGCCGTGCTGGTGCACCGAACCCGGGTGCGCCTTGCTGAAGATGATCACTACGGCGACGAGGAAGATCACGCCCAGGACGGGGACGACGTACCGCTCGAAGGCCTGGATCAAGTTGTGGCCGAAGAAGGCGATCGTCATCATCAGCACCACCACGATGAGGAGCGACAGCAGCTTCGGCAGATGGGTCAGCGCGGCCAGCGCGAGGGCGCCGCTCACCGCGTTGACGGCGAACCAGCCGATGCCGGCGGTCACCGTGTTGATGCCCGCCGGCAGGACGTTCCCGAGCCGCCCGAAGGCGACGCGAGACGTGATCATCTGGGGCAGCCCGGTCCGCGGTCCCCGCGCCGAGAGCACCCCCATCGTGATCGAACCCAGCGCCGTGCCCACCACGATCGCCACCACCGCCTGGGCGAACGACTGCCCGAAGAAGGCGATAGCGATGAAGCCGACGAACACGGTCGCGAACTCGAGGTTGGGCGACGTCCACGTCCACAGCAGGTCCAGCGGCCGGCCGTGTCGCTCGGCGTCCGGCACCATGCCGGCGCCCCCCGGTTCGACGACGAGGACCTGGTCGCCGTAGGACCCCTCGCGGAGCTCGGCCGTGACCGGTCGGGATGCGGGTGCCGTGCTCATGCGTTCTCCTTGGCGGGCGGGATGCTGGTCGCCGGGTGGGGGATGTACGGCGAAACGTAGGGCATCGCGCCGTCGGCGCGGCGCGGGTGAACCGAAGCGGCCGCAGAGACGGAGGTGGGTGGTGACCGAGACGCCACGCTGGGCCGTGTCGCTGCCCTCCCGCGGCGAGCCGCGCGCCGTGGTGCTCGTGCTGCACGGCGGCAAGGCCGTGAGCCGTGAGCCCTCGCGCGCACGGCACCTGTCGGCGGCACGCATGGTGCCGGTGACGAGGGCGCTGCATCGGGCAGGGGCGCCGTACGGCGTCGAGGTGCGGATGGTGCGCTACCGCTACCGCGGCTGGAACCGGGCCGAGGCCTCGGCCGCGGCAGATGCAGCCTGGGCGCTGGCGGTCATCCAGGCCGAGCGTCCCGGGCTGCCGGTCGTGGTCGTGGGGCACTCGATGGGCGGGCGGGCAGCCCTGCGGGTGGCCGACGACCCGGTCGTGGTCGGCGTGGTGGCGCTGGCCCCCTGGGTCGAACGCGACGACCCGGTCGCCCACCTCACCGGTCAGCGGATCCGCATCCTGCACGGCAGCAAGGACCGCTGGACCTCTCCCCGTGCGTCCGCGGCGTTCGCCGACGCGGCGGCGGCCGCCGGGGCGGACGTCCGTTACGTCGACATGGGGCCGGTCGGCCACTTCATGATCCGTCGGCGGGGCCGCTGGCAGGCCCTCACGACGTACCTCGCGGTGGACGCCCTCCTGGCGGCGGGCCTCGCCGGAGCGCAAGAATCGGCCCGAGGTCGAACCGCAGCCGCCCCAGCGACGAACGACCGGTCGTAGGAGCGCCGCAGCCTGCGGCCGACCCGAGGACCACGCGCCGGCATCTGGCAGCCGGTGCGAGCGAGGAGCGGACGTGACGACCGACCAGCCGAGCGCGCGGCGGCGCACCGCCGTCGTCGGTTCCGGCGTCGCCGGGCTCACCGCGGCCTGGGTGCTGCGCCACGCGACGGACGTCACGCTGTACGAGGCCGCGGACCGGCTGGGCGGCCACGCCGACACCCACGACGTCACCGGTCCGAGCGGCGTGGGTGTCGCCGTCGACACCGGCTTCCTCGTGCACAACCGCCGGACGTACCCGACCCTCTTGCGCCTGTTCGACGAGCTGGGCGTGCGGACGCAGGAGTCGGACATGTCGATGTCCGTGCACTGCGACGGGTGTGGGCTGGAGTACGCCGGCGCGAAGCGGCTGGCCGGCCTGTTCGCGCAGGGGCCCCGATCCCTCCGGCCGCGCTACCTGCGGATGCTGGCGGAGGTGCGGCGCTTTCACCGGCAGGCGCGCGCGGTGCTCGCCGGCGACGAGGCGGACCGCCCGCTCGGGGAGTTCCTGCGACGCGGTGGCTTCTCGACGTACTTCACCGAGCACTTCATGGTTCCGCTGGTCGCCGCCGTCTGGTCCACCGCTCCCGATCGCGCCGAGGCCTACCCGGCGCGGTACCTGTTCTCCTTCCTGGACAACCACGGGATGCTCTCGGTCACCGGCTCGCCGGTCTGGCGGACCGTCACCGGGGGCTCGCGGACGTACGTCGAGCGGGTGGCGAAGGAGCTGGCGGCGGTCCGGACCAGCTCACCGGTCTCCGCTGTCCGCCGGTCGGCGGACCGCGTCGAGGTCACCTCCGCCGGGCGCACCGAGTCGTTCGACGCGGTCGTCCTCGCGACTCATCCGCACCAGGCGCTCGCGCTGCTCGCCGACCCGACCCCGCTCGAGCGCGAGCTGCTGGCCGCGATCACCTACACGCACAATCCCGCTCTGCTGCACGACGACGTGGGCGTCCTCCCGTCGGCACGCGGAGCGGCGGCCTCCTGGAACGTGCGCATCGGCGGCTGCGGCACCACTCGGGATGCCCGCGTGGCTCACGGCGACGCGGTGCTGGTGTCGTACGACCTGAACCGGCTCCAGCGCCTGCCGACCACGGATCGGTACGTCGTCTCGCTCAACGCCGCCGACCGCGTGCCCGCCGACCGGGTCCTGGCCCGGATGGACTACGAGCACCCGCTCTACACGACCGAGTCGGTCGCCGCTCAGCGCCGCCTGCCGGAGATCTCGACGGGGCGCACCGCCTTCGCCGGGGCGTACCACGGCTGGGGCTTCCACGAGGACGGGGCCGCCTCGGGCGTCCGAGCGGCCGCCGCGCTGGGGGTGGCCTGGTGAGTGCGCTGATCTACGACACCGTCATCACCCACGTGCGGTCCACCCCGTTGCGCAACGAGTTCTCGTACAAGAGCTCCACCTGGCTCGTGGACCTGGACGACCTGCCACGGATGCCCTGGTACGCCAAGCCTTTCGCGAGGTTCGAGGGGGCCGACCACTTCGGGGGCCAGCCGACGATCCGGCAGGGCCTCGACGAGTTCCTGGCGGGTGAGGGTGTCGACCTCGGCGGCGGCCGGGTCGTGATGCTCGCGAGCCCGCGCGTGCTCGGCTACGTCTTCAACCCGTTGTCGGTGCACTGGTGCCACCGGCGGGACGGCTCGCTCGCCTGCGTCGTCGCCGAGGTCCACAACACCTATGGGGAGCGGCACGCCTACCTGCTCGAAACCGACGCCAAGGGACGGGCGGAGACCGGCAAGGAGTTCTACGTGTCGCCGTTCAACGACACCTCGGGGTCGTACACCATGAGCCTGCCCGAGCCCGGGCAGTCCCTGACGCAGGTGGTGACCCTGCATCGCGACGGCGAGAAGCCGTTCGTCGCCTCCGTCCGCGGCACCGGCCGCCCGGCCACGGTTCGCGCCCTCCTGCACTCGCTGGCGCGTACTCCCGGCGCATCCCTCGGAACGGCGCTGAAGATCCGCTTTCAGGGCGTCAAGCTCTGGGTACGCCGTCTTCCGGTGGCCCGGCGCCCGTCGGCACCGACCCAGCAAGGAGTCTCGTCGTGACCGCGCTGTCCGAGCATGCCGTCGGTGCCTCGGTCGACCCCGCCCTGTGGCCGGACGTCGCGATTGTGCCGCATCGTCCGTTACGGGCTCGTATCGCGCACGGCTTGTTCGAGCACGCCGTTCGCCGGCTGCGGCTGACGGTCCTGCTCCCGGACGGTCGGGTACTCGGCAGAGGCGGGCCGGTGATGACGGTCCGCCGGCCGGCCGCACTGGAGTCCCGCGTGGGCGCCAGTGGGCTGGTCGGGTTCGGCGAGGCGTACATGGCCGGCGACTGGGACTCGGACGACCTGGCCGGAGTCCTGACGGTCTTCGCGGCATCGGTTGCCACCGTCGTCCCGCCGTGGTTGCAGCGGTTTCGCCGGATCGCGGTGCTCACCCAGCCCTCGAGCGAGCGCAACTCGCCACCGAACTCGCGCCGCAACGTCTCCCGGCACTACGACCTGTCCAACGAGATGTTCGAGCTGTTCCTCGACGAGACGATGACCTACTCCTCCGCGCTGTTCGACGGCGGAACCCCGACCTGGTCCGACCTCGCCGCCGGGCAACGGCGCAAGATCGACCGGCTGCTCGACGGCGCCGGTGTGCGGGCGGGCAGCGAGCTGCTCGAGATCGGCACCGGATGGGGGGAGCTGGCTCTGCGCGCGGCGGCCCGGGGGGCTCATGTCACGTCGCTGACGCTGTCGTCCGAGCAGAAGGAGCTGGCCGAGCGACGGATCGCCGCCGCGGGCCTCGCGGACCACGCGACGGTGGTGCTGCGCGACTACCGCGAGCAGGAGGGCACGTTCGACGCCGTCGTGTCGGTCGAGATGATCGAGGCCGTCGGGTTCGACTACTGGCCAGTCTACTTCGGCACGATCGACAGGTTGCTGCGACCGTCGGGAAGGGTGGCGCTGCAGGCGATCACGATGCCGCACGATCGGATGATGGCGTCTCGAAACACGTACACCTGGATCCACAAGTACATCTTCCCGGGAGGGATCATTCCCTCGACCAGGTCGATCGAGGACAACGTCCGCGCCGGCACGTCGATGCGCGTCGTCGACCGGTTCGCGATGGGGCCCGACTATGCCGCCACCCTCCGCCTGTGGCGCGGGCAGTTCGAGGCCCACGCCGCGGACGTGTGCGCGCTCGGGTTCGACGAGACGTTCCGGCGCATGTGGTCGCTCTACCTCGCGTACTCGGAGGCCGGGTTCCGCAGCGGATATCTCGACGTGCACCAGTACGTCCTGGCCAAGGGCTGACCCGGTGGCGCTCTTGCTGTCCGGCCCGGGCGGGGTCGCGAGCCGGCTCCGACCACTGCTCGAGCCGTTGTTCGGGGGAGACCTGCCGATCCGCATCCGCGCCTGGGACGGCAGCGAGGTCGGACCCGCCGGTGCGCCGACCGCCGTCATCGCACACCGTCGGGCGCTGCGGCGCCTGCTCTGGCAGCCGGACGAGCTCGGGTTGGCGCAGGCCTACGTCACCGGCGAGCTCGACGTCGACGGCGACCTGCTGGACGCATTCACGCGGCTGTGGTCGGTGGCCCGCGAGCGCGATCTGCACCTCACCAGGCCGCCCGCGCGGGACCTGGCCGCGGCGGCAGTCACTGCGCTCCGCCTCGGTGTGGTCGGGCCGAAGCCGAAAGCTCCTGCGTCGCAGGCAAAGGTGACCGGCCGCCTGCATTCGCTGGTGCGTGACCGGGCGGCGATCCGCCATCACTACGACCTGTCGAACGCGTTCTACGCGCTCCTGCTGGACGACCACCTGGCGTACTCGTCCGCGTACTGGGTCGACCCGGACGGCACGCTCGAGCAGGCGCAGGAGGAGAAGCTCGCACTGGTCTGCCGCAAGGTCGGCCTACAGTCCGGCATGCGCCTGCTCGACGTCGGCTGCGGATGGGGCTCGCTGTCCCTCTATGCCGCCGAACACGTGGGCGCTCGGGTGGTCGGCGTCACGCTGTCCGCCGCGCAGCAGGCGTTCGTGCAGCAGCGGGTCGACGAACGCGGGCTCGCCGGTCGGGTCGAGATCCGGCTGCAGGACTACCGGGACGTGTCGGACGGGCCGTACGACGCCGTCGCGTCGATCGAGATGGGCGAGCACGTCGGCCAGGACAACTACCCGGCGTACGTCGCCCAGCTGCACCGGCTCGTCCGTCCGGGCGGCCGCGTTCTCATCCAGCAGATGTCGCGCGGGGACCGTTATCCCGGCGGGGGTCCGTTCATCGAGTCGTACATCGCACCGGACATGTACATGCGTCCCGTGGGCGAGACGGTCGCCTTCGTCGAACGCGGCGGTCTGGAGGTCCGCGATGTCCACGCCATGCGTGAGCACTACGTCCGGACCGTCGAGGCGTGGCTGGCGACCTTCGAGGAGAACCACGAGGAGGTCGTGTCGCTGGTCGGCGAGGAGGTGGCGCGCGTGTGGCGCCTCTACTTGGTCGGGGGGCTGCTGACCTTCCGCGAAGGGCGCATGGGCGTCGACCAGATCCTCGCGGTGCGTCCGCTGCCGGACGGCACCAGCGGCCTGCCTCTCGTCCGCGACGACGCGGCCTGGTAGGGGCGTCATGTTCGCGACCGCGCCGTTCTTCGAGGCGCTCGGCTGGACGTTCCTGGCGTCGTTCGCGCTGCTCGTCGCCGCCTTCGGTGTCAGCCGGGCGCTCGGGCGGGTCAGCGTGGTCGACGTTGCCTGGGGGCTGGCCTTCGTCACGGTGGCAGCGGTGGCCACCGGGCTGTCGGCCGGGCACGGCGACGACGCGCGGCGCTACCTCGTCCTCGGCATGGTGGTGCTCTGGGGCGGGCGGCTCGCCGGCTTCATCGCGTGGCGGTCGCGCGGCCAGGGCGAGGACCCGCGCTACGAGAAAATGCTGTCGCGCAAGCGGACCGCGCACCCCGCCCGTACCGCATTCGTGAAGGTCTTCGCGCTCCAGGCCGTGCTCGCGTGGTTCGTGGCGATGCCCGTCACGATCTCCGCGTTCAACCGTGGCGGCCTGACGGTGCTGGCGTGGGTCGGGGTGGCGATCTGGGCGGTCGGCCTGTTCTTCGAGGCGGCGGGAGACCAGCAGCTCCGGGCCTGGAAGCGGGACCCCGCGCACGCCGGCCAGGTCATGGACCAAGGCCTGTGGCGCTACACCCGACACCCCAACTACTTCGGCGACGCCTGCGTCTGGACGGGGATCTTCCTCGTCGCCGCGGAACACCTGCCCGGCGTCGCCACGATCCTGTCGCCGGTGGTCATGATCTATCTGCTGACGAAGGGCAGCGGCAAGGCGCTCACGGAACGCAAGATGGCGCGCGAGAAGCCGGACTTTGCCGAGTACGCCGCGCGGACCAGTGGCTTCTTCCCGCTACCACCGAAGAAGGCCGTCACCGAGGCCGATGTCGAGGCCGTGAAGTCCGGGTGACCGATGTCGTCTATCGCACCGTCATCGGAATTGGCCTGTTCTTGTTCGGCCCGCTGTGGCGTCTCGACCTGCAGGGCAGCAACCTGGACCGCCTCCCCGATCAGGGCGGAGCGGTGCTGGCAATCACGCACTTCGGCTACCTCGACTTCGCACTGGCCGAGCGGGTGATCTGGGGCCACAACCGCCGAAAGGTCCGATTCCTGGCCACAGCCGCCGCGTTCAGCCACTGCGTGTCCGGTCCCCTGATGCGGCGCATGCGACATGTGCCCGTCGACCGATCCGACGGCTCGGCCGCCTACGCCGAGGCGGTTCGCCGGCTGCGGTCGGGCGAGCTCGTGGGCGTCTTCCCGGAAGCGTTCGTCAACCGGGCATACGTCGTACGTGCGTGCAAGACCGGTGCGGTCCGGATGGCGGCCGAGGCTGGAGTTCCGCTCGTTCCTGTCGCCGTCTGGGGCGGCCAGCGAGTGATGACGCGCGGCCGCGCGATCTCGTTCCGCGAGCGTAGGGGCGTGGCCGTGCGGGTCGTGGTGGGCGAGGCGTCGTACCCGACGGCGGGACGTGCCGTCGCGCAGACCGAGGCGCTGCGTGCGCGGCTGCAGGCGCTCGTCGGCGTCGCCCAGAAGATCTACCCTCAGCGGCCCGCGGCCG
>DASVGV010000110.1:0-9154 GCA_036379355.1 Mycobacteriales bacterium
CTGGCCGTCGAGGTTGAGGGTCATGCCGTTCTTGAGGTCGTTCGTCGTTGCCACGCGGGCGATCCTACCGGCGGGTCAGCCCGCTTCGGCCGTCTCGAGCTCCGCCTCGGCCGTCGCCGCGGTCTCGGGGACGGGGGTGGCGACGCGATCGGCGCCGGCGAGGTGCCGTACGGCCACGGCGCCTACGCACGCGGCGGCGCCCGCAGCCGCGGCGCCGAGGCCGAGGCCCCAGCGCCCGCCGGCGTACTCGGCCACGGCTCCGACGACCGGTCCTCCGATCGGGGTCGAGCCCAGGAACGCCACGGCGTACAGCGCCATCACTCGGCCGCGCATCTGCGGGGCGGCCTGCAGCTGGAGCGTGGAGTTCCCGATCGCCATGAACGAGATGCTCGCGGCGCCGACGAACAGCAGCGCTACCAGCTCGAGCGGGACGGTCGGCGCCACGGCGGCCAGTCCGATGAAGACCGCGAAGACAGCGGCCATCACGGCCATCGGGCGCGTCCCCGTCTTCCCGCGGCCGGCAGTGACCAGCCCACCTGCGACGGCACCGAGCCCCATCGCGGAGGTCATGAAGCCGTAGGTGCTGGCACCTCCGTGCAGGACGCTCTTCGCGACAATCGGCAGCGTGACGGTGAACTCGTAGGACAGGCAGCCGATCATCGCCATCATCAGCAACGGTACGAGGAGGGCGGGGGTACGCCGCACGTAGGCGATC
This sequence comes from Mycobacteriales bacterium, assembly GCA_036379355.1. Taxonomy (GTDB): domain Bacteria; phylum Actinomycetota; class Actinomycetes; order Mycobacteriales; family CAJCIY01; genus CAJCIY01. The sequence goes on from DASVGV010000110.1 coordinate 716, forward strand.
CCCTCCCGCAGCTGGCCCTTCGCCCGCGCCGTGGGCGTCGACGGCTGCAGCTGAGCAGCATCCATCGTGACCAGCGAGTAGACGACTGCGGCGAAGCTGGCGGCGTTGACCAGGAAGCACACGCCGGTGCCAACGGTTCCGATGAGGATGCCGGCCACGGACGGGCCGACGATGCGGGCCGCGTTCACGAGCACCGAGTTCAGCGTGACCGCGTTGCGCAAGTCACGCGGGCCCACCATCTCCAGGACGAACGACTGCCGGGCCGGGTTCTCGAAGGTGGTGTTGAGGCCGAGCAGCCCGGCCAGGACGAAGATCTCGGCCACGGTCACCACGTGCGTGACGGTCAGCAGGCCCAGAATCAGCGCGAGCACGCCCATCATCGACTGCAGCGCCACCATGAGCCGGCGCTTGTCGACCCGGTCCGCGACGACACCGCCGTACGGGCCGAGCAGCAGGATGGGCAGCGTCTGGGCCGCGACGAGTGCGCCGACCAGAGTCCCGGAGTGGGTCAGCTCCAGCACCAGCCAGGTCTGCGCCACACGCTGCATCCACGTGCCGACCAGGCTGATCGACTGACCGGCGACGTAGCGCCGGTAGTTGGGGATCGCGAGGGCGGAGAAGGTCTTCGTGGCAGCCGGGTCGAAATGGCGCCGGCGCTCCGGCGGCGCGCCAGCCGGGTCGGGCGCGCTCGCGGTCGGCACTGGCGACCTCCGTGCACTCGTCCGGATCATTGCCTATCGGCAAGCATATACCCGGCAGGCGCGCACGAGCGGTCGGATCAGCCCACCTCGGCCCGCTCCAGCTGCGGCTCGGCGGTCTCCGGCGTCTCGGGTACGCGGTTTCCCAGCCGCCGGCCTGGCCGCATGTGCCGCAGGGCGACGGCGCCGAGCAGGGTGGCCACTGCGCATGCGACGGCGCCCACGCCCAGCCCGTACCGGCCGCCGAGGTGCTCGCAGACGGCGCCGATGATGGGACCACCGATCGGGGTGGAGCCCAGGAAGGCCACCGCCCACAGGGAGATGACCCGCCCGCGCATCTGCGGGTCCGCGGCCAGCTGGAGCGTCGAGTTGCCGATCGACAGGAACGAGACGCTGGCCGCACCGACCAGCAGCAGGGCGATCAGCTCCCAGGTGAGGTTCGGGGCGAGCGCAGCCAGCGCGACGAACAGGGTGAAGGCGCCTGCGGTCAGGACCATCGGGCGCATGCCCGTCTTGCCGCGCCCTGCCGTCACCAGGCCGCCGACGACCGCGCCCACGCCCATGGCGGCGGTCAGGAACCCGAAGGTCGCCGCGTCGCCGTGCAGGACCTGCTTGGCAAAGACCGGGAGGGTGACGGAGAACTCGTAGGTCAGGCAGCCGACCAGCGCCATCATCAGCAGCGGTACGAGCAGTGCCGGCGTGCGCCGGACATAGGAGAACCCTTCGCGCAGCTGGCCCTTCGCCCGCCCGGTGGGAGTGGTCGGGGCCAGGGCGGCCTTGTCCATCGTGCACAGGGAGTAGACGACGGCGCCGAAGCTCACGCCGTTGATCAGGAAGCACGGGCCGGCGCCGACCGTCGCGATCAGAATCCCGGCGGCGGCGGGACCGACCGCGCGCGCGGCGTTCACCAGCACCGAGTTCAGGGTGACCGCGTTGCGCAGGTCGCGCGGGCCGACCATCTCGAGCACGAACGCCTGCCGGGCCGGGTTCTCGAAGCAGTTGTTGAGCCCCAGGAGGAATGCCAGGACGAAGATCTCTGCGACGGTGACCACATGGGTGACGGTGAGGACCCCGAGGACGAGCGCGAGCACGCCCATCGTCGACTGGAGCGCGACCATGAGCCGGCGCTTGTCGACCCGGTCGGCGATGACGCCGCCGTACGGACCGAGCAGCAGCACCGGCAGGGTCTGCGCGGCGACGAGGGACCCGACGAGGGTGCCTGATCCGGTCAGCTGCAGGACCAGCCAGACCTGCGCGATCGACTGCATCCATGTCCCCACCAGGCTGATCGCCTGGCCAGAGATGTACCTGCGGTAGTTGGGGATCGCGAGGGCGGAGAACGTCTTGCTGGCCGCGGGATCGAAGCGGCGGCGCACGGGTTGCGCGGTAGCAGTCATGCCCGCCTGTCCTGCAGGGCCGTGCCCAGCTCCTCGAGGGCCGGAATGGCGGCGGACAGCGCGCGCACGTGCTCGTCGTCGAGATCGACGAGCACGGCCGCCAGCGCCTCGGTGCGCTGCTGGCGGATGCGGTCGTGCCGGCGGCGGCCCGCGGCGGTGGCGTTCACGACCACGACGCGTGCGTCATCAGGATCGGCGGCGCGGGTCAAGAGCCCGTCCGCGTCGAGCTTGGCGACGATCCTCGAGAGCATGGTGGGATTGACGTCTTCGGCGGCAGCCAGGTCCGCGAGCTTCACCGGCCCTTCCCGTACCACCGCCGACAGCACCGACAGCTGCGTCGAGGTCATCCCCTGCCCCGCGGGCACCGTCCGCAGCCGCCGAGACACCCGCGCGACGGCCAGCCGCAGGCGCGCGACCTGATCGAGGTCGAGTGCGGTGGCAGTGGGCATGCCCGCCTCCGTCCGTACGTTGCTCCGCAGATATATGCCTATCGGCAAGCATACTCTCCGAGAGCCCCGCCGTGCTGTGGCGTATCTCTCAGTGCGCGAGGGCGCGCAGCGCGAGGCGGTACGAGTCGAGCCCGAACCCGGCGACGAGGCCGACCGCGAGCCCTGCCGTGTAGGAGGTGTGCCGGAACTCCTCGCGAGCCAGGGGGTTCGACAGGTGCACCTCGACGAGCGGCACGGTCAGCAGGGCGGCGGCGTCGCGCACGGCGACGCTCGTATGGGTCCATGCGGCCGGGTTGAGCACCACGGCGTCGGCGTCGCAGTCACGCAACCAGCCCAGCATCTCCGCCTCGACGTCGGTCTGGCGGACCTCCACCGTCTGCCCGAGCTCGCGCGCCGTCTCCTGGCACGCGGCGACGAGGTCCGAGTAGGTGGCACTGCCGTAGACCTCGGGTTCGCGGCGCCCCAGCGCGCCGAGATTCGGGCCGTTCAGGACCAGGACTCTCACCGGCAGACCTCCTCGTACGCACGCCGCAGCAGGTCCTCGTCCGGGCCCTCGAGCAGACCGGGGGCGGCGATGCCGTCCAGCACGACGAATCGCAAGGTGCTCCCGCGTGCCTTCTTGTCGATGCTCATCGTCGCGCGCAGATCCGGCCAGGCCGCCGCGTCGTACGTCGTCGGCAGGCCGACCGCCGTCAGCAGTTCACGGTGACGGGTCAGCACGTCGGCGGTCAGCCGCCCGGCGGCGTGCGCGAGGGCGGCGGCGTAGACCATGCCGACGGCGACGGCGTCCCCGTGGCGCCAGCGGTAGTCCTCGCGCCGCTCGATCGCGTGCCCGAGGGTGTGGCCGTAGTTGAGGATCTCGCGCCGGCCGGCCTCGTGGGCGTCGGACGAGACGACCTGAGCCTTGACGGTCACCGACCGCTCGACCAGCTCCTGCAGGTGCGCGGCGCCGGTGGGATCGTCCTCGACCAGGTCGAGGATCACCGGGTCGGCGATGAAGCCGGTCTTGACGACCTCGGCGAGGCCGCTGGCCCGCTCGGCCGGCGGCAGGTCGCCCAGCAGGTCCAGGTCGGCGAGGACGGCGGCCGGCTGGTGGAATGCGCCGACGAGGTTCTTGCCGGCTGGCGTGTTGATGCCGGTCTTGCCGCCCACGGCGGCGTCGACCATGCCCAGGATCGTCGTCGGCACGTGGACGACGCGCACCCCGCGCAGCCAGGTTGCGGCCGCGAAGCCGGCGGCGTCGGTCACCGCGCCGCCGCCCAGCGCGACGACGGCGTCGTCGCGCGTCATCGCGAGCTCGCCGGCGGTCTCCCACAACCGGATCGTCTCGGCGATGTCCTTGGCCCGCTCGCCGTCGGGAAGCTCCGCCAGGCGTACCGAGAGACCTCGGCGGGAGAGCACATCTGCGGCGCTGTGGGCCCGCTCGGTCAGGGCCGGCGCATGGACGAGCAGCACCCGGGTCGCAGGGCCCAGGTGGTCCGGCATCTCGCCGATTACCCCGTGACCGACGACCACGTCGTACGGATCCGCGCCGGCCGCGGTGACAGGGATGCGGGTGCTCACGAGATCACCTCGACGACCGCGTCGGCGACGCTCTGCGGGTCCAGGCCGTCGGTCGGGACGACGGCCGTGGCCACCTCGGCGTACAGGGGGGCGCGCTGGTCGAGCAGCACCTTCAGCTGGGCGCGTGGGTTGAGGGCGAGCACCGGCCTGGCGCGTGCGAAGCCCACCCGTGCCGCGGCATCGGCGAGGCCGATCTCGAGGTGCACGACCGTCTGACCACGGAGGAGTCGGCGGGTGTCGGGCGAGAGCACCGCTCCCCCACCGAGAGCGAGGACGCCCGCGTGTTCGGCGAGCGCGGCGCGAACAGCGTCGGACTCGGCCCGACGGAACGCCTCCTCGCCGTCCTCGAGGAACACGTCGGCGACGGACTTGCCGACCGCCTCCTCGACATCGTGGTCGGTGTCGCGAAACCCGACCCCGAGGCGGGCGGCGACCAGCGCCCCGACGGTGGTCTTGCCCGCGCCCGGCGCCCCGACGAGGACGACGCGAGGTGCCATCAGCGGATCACGAGGGCGTCGAGGTACGCGGTGAGGTTGCGCGCGGTCTCCGCGACGCTGTCGCCGCCGAACTTCTCGACCATCGCGTCGGCGAGGACTAGGGCGACCATCGCTTCGGCGACCACGCCGGCAGCGGGAACGGCACAGACGTCGGAGCGCTGGTTGATGGCGACCGCGGGCTCCCCCGTCGCGACGTCGACGGTGGCCAGTGCACGGGGAACCGTCGAGATGGGCTTCATCGCGGCCCGTACCCGCAGGACCTCACCGGTGGACATGCCACCCTCGGTGCCCCCGGCGCGGCCGGTCACCCGGCGCAGGCGGCCGTCCTCCGCCACGATCTCGTCGTGCGCCGCGCTCCCCCGCCGCGCGGCCGTCGCGAAGCCGTCCCCGACCTCGACGCCCTTGATGGCCTGGATGCCGAGCAGAGCCGCGCCGAGGCGGGCGTCGAGTCGACGGTCCCAATGGGCATGGCTGCCGAGACCGGGCGGCAGGCCGTACGCCAGGACCTCGACCACGCCGCCGAGGGTGTCGCCGTCCTTCTTGGCCGCGTCGACCTCGCTCACCATGGCCGCCGACACGTCCGGGTCGAACGCGCGGACCGGTGACGCGTCGATCGCGGCGAGGTCTGTCGGAACCGGCAGCGAGCCCTCGGCCGTCGCGACCGAGCCGATGCGCACCACGTGGCTGAGCACCTCGATGCCACCGGCCTGGCGGAGGAACTCGCGGACCACCGCACCGAGGGCCACGCGCGCGGCGGTCTCGCGGGCCGAGGAGCGCTCGAGGACCGGACGGGCGTCATCGAACCCGTACTTCTGCATGCCGACCAGGTCGGCGTGCCCGGGCCGGGGTCGGGTCAGCGGGGCGTTTCGGGCCTGCTGGGCCAGAACGTCGGCGTCCACCGGGTCGGCGGCCATGACCGCCTCCCACTTGGGCCATTCGGTGTTCGCCACCTGCACGGCCACCGGACCGGCGAGCGTGCGCCCGTGCCGCACACCGCCGACGAAGGTGACCACGTCACGCTCGAAGGACATCCGCGCACCGCGGCCGTACCCGAGGCGCCTGCGCGCCAAGGCGTCGGACACGATGTCCGTGGTCACCGCGACGCCCGACGGCAGCCCGTCCAGGACGCCGACGAGCGATGGTCCGTGGGACTCGCCCGCCGTCAGCCACCGCAGCACGGCCGAGATCCTCTCAGAGCCGCGCGCGGACGACTCAGCCCTCGGTCTGGGTCTCCCCCACCGCCATGGCGAACGGCTGGTCCCCGTAGGTGAACTCGGCGGGACCACCCGCGGCCACCTGGGTCAGCTGGAACGGACCGTTGGTGCCGTCCGGGAAGTTCTGCCCCACCGTGACGGTCGAGGTGTTCCCGTTGAGGGTGACCTGGACGGTCTTGGTGTCGATGACCTTGTCGAGCTTCAGGGTGTACGTCTGGCTGCTCGGCGCCGTCGAGGGCTGCACGACCACGATGGTCGGCGTGGTCGGCTCGGCCGTCGCCGACGCGGTGGCCGTCGCCGACGCAGTGACAGGCGCCACCAGCGGCGAGAACGGGTCACGCACCTTCAGCTGCGGCGCCGGCGTCGCTGCCGCGGTGGCAGAGGGACTCGCCGGCGCGGAGGCCTTCGGCTTGACCGTGTGGTGAGGCACGACGAAGTTGTCCGAGCTGTTGCTGGACGAGCCGCTCAGCATCGGCTTCACGACGAAGAGTCCGAGAAGGGCGACCACGACGACGGCGGCGCCGATGGCGGCAAGCACCTTGCGGTCGTTGAGGCGGTCCCGCAGGCTCTGCTGCTCCTCGTCCTCGGCGACCGGCGGCTGCTCGGGCAGGGGCTGGGTCATCGCTGGCTCCTACTTCGCCGCGGGCGCGGCGGTCGACGGGGTGCCCGTGGCGGGCGTGGCACTGCCGAGGGCGGCGGTGGTCATGAACACCTCGGCCTGGATCGACACGGTCAGCTCACCCGTACCGACCGTCGGCGGCCCGGAGGAGCCCCCCTGGCTGGCCTGGTAGCCGATCGTGAAGGTGTCGACGAGCATCGAGCGCTGGAGACCCTCGAGCTGGTCGAGGAACTGCTCGATGTCGAAGTACGAGCCGGTCACCGACAGGCTGAGCGGGATCTGCGCGAGACCCGGCACCGCACTGGCCGTACCGGTGCTCGTGGTCGTCGTGGTGGTCGTCGATCCGGTCGTGCCACTCGCCCCAACGGCAGCCGGGTTCGCCTTGAACGCCGTCGGGTTGCCCGGGGAGACATTGGTGAGGTCGACGTTGGTCTGGGCGGCAGCGGCGTCGAGGCTGCGGAGCAGAGCCGGCAGCGCCGGCTGGGCCGGTAGCTGCTGCACGATCTCGGCAAGGACGGCCTGCTGCGAGGCGAGGTTGCGGCTCTCCTCCTGCAGCGTGGACAGCTGTGCGCGCAGCGACTGCACCTGGCCCTGCACGGTGGTCGTCTGGGACTTCACCGACGACGCCTTCGAGTGCTGCGGCTTGACCAGCAGCATGAAGCCGACGACCAGCACCAGCAGGCACACGAGGGCCGTCACGAGCGTCCACTGACGCTTGGCGGTCATAGGTCAGCTCCCTGAGTTCGCGAACGGGGCGGGGGCCAGCAGCGCCGACGTGACCGTCACCGTGGAGGTGAAGTTCACGACGGGCACGGTGCCGATGTAGGCCTCCTGCGTCGTGGTGACGTACGGGTTGGTGTAGCCGTGCTCGGCGGCGAGCGACTCGAGCCAGGAGGCAACGACGTCGCGGGCGCCGTTGAGGCCCGCCTCGCCGGAGAGGCCCTGCTCGCTGGCGACACCGGTGAAGGTGATGCTGGCGATGCCCTGGCTGGTCAGCGCGCCGTTCGTGGACGGTCCGGCCGTGACCGACATGTTGGTGAGCCACACGCCCGGCGGCGTCGAGAGCGCCAGGTCGTTCAGCTGCTGGGACCATTCGATCTTTCCGGCGAGCGCCTCGGTGACCAGCGCCTTCGCGGAGGCCACCTGGGCGTACGCCTGGGCGACCGGCTGCAGCTTGCTGACCTGTGCCTGCACGGCCGACTGCTCCTGCTGGGCGGACGCGAGGCCCTTCTTCGCCGAGCTGACCGACGAGTGCGCCTGGTAGTACAGGCCGCCCACGATGACGAGGCAGAGGACGACCACGCCGAGGCAAACCTGCTTCAGCTGGCGCAGGGCGGTGTGTTCGGCGATCTCCGGCGGCATCAGGTTGATGCTCGGCAGGCTCGCCAGGTGCGCCACTGCGGGGGTGGGAGCGCCGAGGGCGACGTGCCCCCCGGTCTCGACGTCGGCGGTCACGAGGCCCTCCCGAGGGCGAGTCCGACAGGCACCGCCATGCGGGCCTGTACCGAGGCGAGCTGTTCCGGCTCGAGGCCCGTACGGCCCAGTTCGAGGCCGGCGAGCGGCGATGCCACGACGACCGGCAGGCGGGAGCTCGTGGCCAGGCGCTGCGCCAGTCCGCCGAGCTGGGAGCCGCCGCCGGTGAGGACGATGCGGCGGATACGGATGCCGGTCTGGCCGACGTGGTACTCGAGCGACTGCCGCACTTCGTCGACCCATTGCGCGGCGCCGGCCTCGAGTGCCCGCTGCGCGGGGTGCGCGTCGGCGTGGGCCGGGTCGGCGGCCAGGGACAGCGTGGCCTTTGTGCCCTCCGCGGTGGTCGCGTCGACACCCAGACGCTCGGCGATCTGGTCGGTGAGGTCGTCCCCACCGAGGAGCAGCACGCGTACGAACTGCGGTACGGCGTTCTGGTGCACCACGATGTTGGTGACGTGGGCACCGACGTCGATGATGGCTTCGGACTCCGTATCCAGGCCCATGACGCCGCCGCCACCGCCGAGGGAGC
>DASVGV010000111.1:0-16644 GCA_036379355.1 Mycobacteriales bacterium
CCGACCGGACACGCAGTGGGCCGACCGCCGCCGGTTCAACGCGTTGGCCACGCTGCCAGGGGTGCAGGTACTGCGGTACACGAGCGCCGATCTCGGACGCCTCGAAGCCGTCGTGACTGACGTCCGCCGCGCCCTCCGGTCGTAATCACGCCCCTCCCGAATGTTGATCATGATGTTGCAGTCACCTGTAGGCGCCGAAAGTGACTGCAACATCATGATCAACACGGACAGTGCGAGGGGAGCGCGGCCGGGAGTGGGGGCGGGGAGTGCGGAGCCCGGGAAGGCGGGACGGGCACCGGCGTCGTACGGGCGGTTACTGCGCGCCGAGGGCCACGACCTCGGCAACCTCCGCGTGCCGCGCGCTCTCCTCGGCCACGAAGCGGGCCTTCTCGGCGTCGATCTGCTCCGCGGTCTCCTCGTCCGTACGCATGAGCGCGTCGAGGTCGAAACCCGCGTAGTCGAGGACGCCCATGTCGGCGTACGCCTTCTGGACCTTCTCGCCCCACAGCCCGATGTCCTTGACGCACGGGACGATCCGCGAGAACAGCAGCGACCGGTACATGTGCATGTACTCGCTGTTCTCCGACAGTTCCTCCATGCGTGCGGCCGGCAGGCCGAACTGCTCCCAGATCTCGCGGCCCTTGAGCCGATCCCGCAGCAGGTAGCAGCCCTCGACGACGAACTCCTCGCGCTCGGCGCGCTCGGCGGTGGTGATGTTGGCGTAGTAGTCCTTCAGCGCGATCCGCCCGAACGCCACGTGCCGCGCCTCGTCCTGCATGATGTAGGCGAGGATCTGCTTGGGCAGCGGCTTGGTCGTCATGTCGCGCAGCAGACCGAATGCCGCGAGGGCCACCCCCTCGATCAGCACCTGCATGCCGAGGTAGGGCATGTCCCAGCGGCTGTCGGACAGCGTGGACGCGAGCAGGTCCTGCAGCGAGGTGTTGATCGGGTACGCGATCCCCATCTTCTCGTGCAGGAACTTCGAGTAGACCTCGACGTGGCGCGCCTCGTCCATGGTCTGGGTGGCGGCGTAGAACTTCGAGTCGAGGTCCGGCACCGCCTCGACGATGCGGGAGGCGCAGATCATCGCGCCCTGCTCGCCGTGCAGGAACTGCGACAGCTGCCAGGCGGTCGAATGCCGGTCGAGGTCCTTGCGCTCGGCCTCGGACATCTTGTTCCAGATGTCGGTGCCGTACAGGGCGTTGGCCTGCTCGGGCAGTCCGAGCGCGTCGTACGGGTCCACCTCCAGGTCCCAGTCGATGCGCTTCGTCGCGTCCCACTGCTTGTCCTTGCCCTTCTGGTACAGGGCGAGCAGGCGCGCGCGGGGCTCGTCGTACTCCCAGGTGAACTGGGTCGTGCCGGTCATCGGCACCTTCCAGTGGCTGCCGTTCGTGTCCTGCGTGTAGAGCGGGAAGGTGCTCATGACGTGCCTCCTCGGGCAGTGGTGCGGTCGGCGTCGCGCGGGACGTCGTCAGGTCTGGGGTCGACGCGCCGGAGGACCCGGTTCGGTCCGTCCGGGCCGCCGGCGAGGTAGCGCTCGACCAGTCGGCTGACCTGGGCGGCGACGACGTCGGCGGGCTCGTGCGGCAGCAGCAGGTGGGACTGGACGAAGCGCGCGACCACGTGGACCAGCAGCTGGGTGTCCTCGGGGTCGAGGGTGGGGAAGCGGGCGAGCATGAACGCGGACAGCTCGCTCTGGGAACGCAGCAGCAGCGAGCCACCGTGCGCGACGAGCAGGCCCACGGTCGCGGTCTCCCCGGTGAGCAGTGCCTTGTGCAGGACGTTGTCGGCGGCCATCCGCACGGCGGTCCCGGCCGCGGCAGAGACCGCGGCCACGATGTCGTCGCCGTGCGCGTCCAGCTCCTCGAGGACGCGGCGCAGCAGCACGCGGTTCTCGCGGTCGGCCAGGGCGGTGAGGAGTCCCTCGCGGTTGCCGAACTCGTTGTAGAGCGTCTGGCGCGAGACGCCCGCCCGGGTCGCGACGGTGGCCATCGAGAGCGTGCCGTCGCCGGCGGTCACGGCGGCGGCCAGGACGTCGAGCGCCTCTTCGCGCACCTGCGCGCGGACCCGCTCGGCGTACGTCGTCACCTCCCTACTGTGGACAGTTCCGGCGAGATTGTCAACGTGGCGAACACGGGCGTTCGATCTGTCCAACGCGCCGTGCGAGATGGCGCCGAGTGCCCGTGAGCATGCCGCCGAACGGCAGTGGGCGTGTTCACCCTTTCGCCACAACAGTTCCCCCCTTCTCTGATCCGAAGGAACTAGATGTCACGCCGCAGTGGCGGACATCAGGACAGGAGGTCGGTCATGAAGCACGCGGACGAGAAGATTGCGGCGCAGGCCGCGGAGACGATCTCCCTCCCCGAGGTTGGTACGGCGGACCGCCCCGACCGGCAGGGCATGCAGCTGCTGGCGGCGCACGTGCCGCTGTCACTGCTCCTCGATCTCGCGCAGGGACCGGAGTCCGAGCGGCTCCTCGCGACCGAGGCCCCGACCCTCGACGACCTGGCGTGGTTGACGCCGGCGGTCGCGAGCTGATCCGACCCCAGCGCCGCGACTGAAGGGCTGAACGGCCCAGTCGTCGGCGGCGAAAGTTGCTCCCGACGAACGCGTGACCTCTCCGTAGTCAATCAACTACTCTCGGTGACATCGGTCATCCGATCGGTAGTCGTACGGCACCGGGCTCGCCGAGCCACGGACCGCACGGCGCCCCCTGACCCGAGCGCCCTTCCGGGCGCACGAGCCCGCGGGGCGAGAGGCACTGATCCGCACGGTCCTCACCGGCGCGCAAGCGCACGGAGACAACCGGTCGCCTAGACCGTGCGGGGAGCAAATGGCGAGACCGGCTCGTCCCTCGGAGCCACGGCACCAGCCGTGCGAACCGAGGACGGAGCACCACGATGGGTATCAGCCACCCACACCCGGCCGGCCGCAGGAGCGGTCCCGGCCGCGCCCTTCTCACCGCCGCCGGCCTCGCGCTGGTCGCGCCTCTGGGCCTCGCGCTCGTCGGCGCCCTTGCCGGCGCCGGCGCCGCGGAGGCGCACGACAACCAGATCAGCGGCGTCGCGACCTGCGCCACCGACGGCACGTACACGGTCACCTGGACGGTCGCCAACGACTACGACCAGGACGACACGGTCAAGGTCGTCGACGCGACCGGCACCCTGCCCGCGCTCTCCCGGTCGGTGATCCCCGCCTCGACCGGGAAGCCGTACAACACCGCGACGGCGACGCAGACGTTGCCCGGCACCACCACGAGCGCGTCGATCACCGTCGACGGCACCTGGGCCGACGGCTTCCAGCGCACGGATACCAACACGCTGGCCCTCGACGGCACCTGCGCCGCGGCGACCCTCGTGACGTCCGCGAGCTCCCCGTCGAGCCCCGCGTCAGGCGCGGCGTCGAGCGCGGCGCCGGCGAGCACCTTCACGGCGGCCGCTCCCGGCTCCGCCGTACCGGCCGCCGCGGCGGTCTGCCCCGCGACGCCGCTGACCGACCTGACGTTCCTGGTCGACGGCACCGTGCAGTACGGGCTCGACGGCGTGCGGATGGGGCAGACGGTGGTGGCCCACTTCACCGTGCCGGCCGGATGCCCCCAGCAGACGCTGTCGCTGGTCGCGTACCAGGCCCCGGCGGCGACGTTCGACGCAGCGACCGCGTCCCAGCAGGTCCTGGTACAGGCGGACACGGACACGTTCGGTCCGGGCGCCCACTCGCTGACCGTGACGGCGCCGAGCTGCAACTTCCAGCTCGACTTCGTCTTCGGTGAGCCGATCAAGCACCTGGACGGCAACTCGTACAGCAAGGCCGGCGTCCTCGTCAGCGCGGTGAACGGGGGCGGCACGGTGTGCACGCCGCCGACCACTCCTCCGACGACGCCGCCCACGACTCCTCCGACCACACCGCCGACCACTCCTCCGACGACACCGCCGACGACTCCTCCGACCACACCGCCGACGACTCCTCCGACCACACCGCCGACGACGCCGCCCGCGCCGCCCACCACTCCGCCCGCGCCGCCGGCCACCACGCCGCCGGTCACCAACGTGCTGGGCGTCGTGTACACGAAGCCGGTCGCCGGCACCGACCCGGTGCTGCCCTTCACCGGCAGCAACACGGTCCTGCTGGTCGAGATCGGTGGGGCCCTGGTCGGCATCGGCCTGGTCCTGCGAGGCCTCGGGGGCCGCCGCCGCGTCCGCGGCTGACGGGCGCGGCGGCCAGGGGGCGGCGGCCCGGATCTCTTCCCGAGGTCCGGGCCGCTGACCGCTCTGCGACGGGCCGCGGCTCACAGGTCGGCGGCGACGACCTCCTCGCGGCTGATCCCGAGCAGGAACAGCACGGCGTCGAGGTACGGCACCGACAACCGCGCGTCGGCTGCGGCCGCGACGGCCGGTGAGGCGTTGAACGCGATTCCGAGCCCGGCGCGCGCGAGCATCTCCAGGTCGTTCGCGCCGTCGCCGACCGCGACGGTCTGCTCGATCGGGACGCCGGCCCGGGCGGCGAACCGCTCCAGCGCCGCCGCCTTTCCGGCCCGGTCGACGACGGCGCCGACCAGCCGGCCGGTCAGCCGCCCGTCGCGTACCTCGAGCGTGTTCGCGGCGGCGAAGTCCAGACCCAGGTCGGCGGCCAGCGGCTCGACGATCTGGCTGAAGCCGCCCGAGACGACGCCGACGGTGTAGCCGAGACGGCGGACGGTACGGATCAGCGTCCGCGCGCCGGGCATGAGCCGCAGCGCCGCGCGTACCTCGTCGAACGCGGTCTCCGGAACGCCGGCGAGGGTGGCGCACCGCTCCCGCAGGGAGGCCTCGAAGTCGAGCTCCCCGGCCATCGCCCGCCGCGTGATGGCGGCGACCTGCTCGCCGGACCCGGCGTAGGTGGCGAGCATCTCGATGACCTCGCCCTGGACGAGCGTCGAGTCGACGTCGAGCACGAGCAGCCGCTTCGCGCGGCGCAGCAGCGTCGCCGGGGACACCGCAACGTCGACACCGGGCGTGCCGGCCAGCTCCCGCCGCAGCGTGTCGGTGGCCCCGCCGACGACCTGGAGCTCGTACGCGCCCACCGGCCAGGCGGCGAGCCGCTCGATCCGCTCGATGTTCGCGCCGCTCGCCGCGATCGTCGCCGCGACCCGGCCGAGGGCGCCCGGGGTCACCGGAGCGCCGAGCAACGTGACGTGGTGGCGCACCGGCGGGGGCGGCGCGCTCGGGTCGCCGGCCAGCGGCTCGTCCTCGTCGCCGGCAGGGCGGACCGACACCTCGAGCCCCTCGAGCAGCGGGACCTCGACCGGCCGCGGGGCGGCGACGAGCAGGCTGAGCACCAGCCGCCCGTCGACCACCACCTGCTCGGCGTCGAGCAGGGCGACGCCGGGTCCTGCGAGTGCGGCAAGCAGGCCGGCCGTCACCCCTGGGCGGTCCAGGCCGGTGACCGTGACGAGCTGCCGCTGACCGGGCGGCGCCACCGGCAGCGGCGGCGGGGGCAGTTCGTGGTCCAGCACGACCGCCATCCTCCCGGACGTCAGTGCACGCGGGTCTGGCGGGCCCGGGCACGGCGCAGCGCCGCCGCGGGCTCGCCGGCGGGGTCGACCTCCCACGGGGGGAGGGTGCCGACGACGCCGGTGAGCAGCAGGTCGGCGAGGGCCGGGTTCTGCGCGAGGACCGGCCCGTGCAGGTACGTCGCGAGCACCCGGCCCGCGCCGACCTGTGCGATGGCCCCATCGACGCCGGGCTGGTCGGGATGGCCGTTGCCGAGCCCGAGTCGCACGGCGCCGAACGGCGAGGCGTCCGGCCCGAGCAGCGTGCGTCCGCCGTGGTTCTCGTACCCGTAGAGCAGCGGCAGGCCGAGCGTCGGGTCCGCCGCGACGACGAGGTCGCCGACCGCGCGTGGAGTCCCCGGGACGGTGTCGAGGTCGACGAGCTCGGCCCCCGCGTGCCGCCGCCCGTCGGTGCCGGGGAACCCGGCGCCGAGAACCTGGAGGCCTGCGCAGACCGCCAGCACCGTGGCCCCGCCCTCGACCGCCCGGCGCAGCCCGGGGCTGGCCCGGGTGCCGGCGGCGGCCAGCGCCTGAGGGTCGTCCTCGCCCCCGCCGTACAGGTAGATGTCGAGACCCGCCGGTACGGGTGTCCCGGCGCGGATCTCGACGACCTCGGCGGCCAGCCCGCGCCAGCGGGCACGGGCGGCGAGGACAAGGGCGTTGCCCCCGTCGCCGTACGTGCCCAGCAGCTCCGGGTAGACCAGGGCGATCCGGATGGTCACGAGGCGCGCACCGTCAGCTCGCGGAAGGCGGTGTAGGTGGCGAGCACGTCGACGTCTCCGCCGGCCGGCGCGGCCGCCTCGGCGGCGGCCTCCGGCGTCGGGTGGCGGACGGCGCCGACCCCGGCGTACGCCAGGCGCAGGACCATGTCCTCGGCGCGCTCGCCGCTGACGTGCACGGTGCGGCCGGCGAGCCGCTCGAGCGGGACGTCCCAGATCCAGGACGGGTCGCGGCCGTCGGCGACCCGGCTGTGGAAGTGGATCACCACCGGACGCGGTGGGCCCTCGTCGAGCAGGCCGAGCATCTCGAGCCAGCCCGCGGGGTTCTTGGCGAGCAGCAGCCGGGCGTGCCGGCCGGCCAGCGGCACGACCGCGTACCGGCCGCCGACGTCGCCGACGGTCGCCATGGCGGCGAGGGCCGCCTCCGGATCGACGCCGAACGCCAGCCGGGCCGCGGCCAGTGCCATGGCGGCATTGCCGGCGTTCACGGCGCCCGGGAGCCGGAGGTCGAGCTCGTACGTCCGGCCCCGGTCGGACAGCGTCGTCGCGTCGACCACGTCGACGTCCGGGACGGGACGGGCGAGGCCGCACCCGACGCAGTGCCAGCCGCCGTCCTCGCGCAGGAGCAGCTGGGCGCAGTGCGGGCACACCATCGCGTCGAGCGTCCACCGCTGGCCGGCGCCGACCCACACCTGCCGGGCGAAGCCGAGCGCCGCCCAGGTCACGAGCGGGTCGTCCGCGTTGGCCACCGCCACCGTGTCGGGCAGGGTCGCGCCGAGGGCGCGCCACAGCGCCGCGATCCGGCGCGTCTCGTTCGAGCGGTCGAGCTGGTCGCGGGTCAGGTTCAGCAGGACGGCGGCGGCGGGCGTGGTCGCGGCGGCCACACGTGGCAGCCAGATCTCGTCGACCTCCAGCACGGCCCGGTCGGAGCGACTGCGGGACAGCGCGCTCACCACCCCGGCCGCCATGTTCGCGCCGCCGCCGTTGCTGGCGACCGGGCCGGCGGTGCCGACCGCGGCGGCGAGCAGCCGCGTCGTCGTGGTCTTGCCGTTGGTGCCGCTGACGGTGGCGGTGGTGCGGCCGGCGGCGAGGGCTTCGAGCACGCGCGGGTCGAGCCGCAGCGCCGCCTTCCCGCCGATGACCTCGCCCGATCCGCGGCCGAGCCGGCGCGACGCGGCCGCCGCCGCCGTACCGATCGCGAGGGCGGCGCGGGTACGGGCCGACATCACGCCGTCAGTGTCCCAGAGGGATCAGCGGGTGATCTTCACTCCGTGGGCGACGAGCCAGGCGGCCGGGTCGACGCGGGTGCCGCCCACGTGGACCTCGAAGTGCAGGTGCGGTCCGGTCGCGTCGCCCTCCGCGCCCACCAGGGCGATCGGCTGGCCGACCTTCACCGGTCCGCTGGTGACGAGGATCTTCTCCATGTGGCCGTACACGGTGCTCACCCCGTCGGCGTTGGTGAGGATGATCTCCTGGCCGAAGCCGCTCGCGGGGCCGGCGTACTGCACGACGCCGGCGGCGGCCGCATAGATCGGTGCGCCGAGCGGAGCGCCGATGTCGATGCCGCCGTGGAACTCGGGGTGGCCGGGGTCGTTGGGGTTGTTCCGCCACCCGAACGGGGAGGTGATCGGCCCGTACGCGGGGGCGACCCACTGCAGGTGCCCGTCGGTGACCGGGACGCGCAGGGGCGTCACGGTGGCCGCCTTCCCGAGTGCGCTCTGGATCTCCGCGGCCGTGACGACGGGGTCGGACCCGGGGGTGGCGGTCACCAGCAGCGCCGAGCCGGGTACGAGACCGAGCGGCGCCTCGTCGAGCTGGTCGATGATCAGGCCGACGCCGGGGATGCCGGTGGTGGCGAGCGCCCCGACGCGCTCGGGTACGGGCGTCGTGGCGCCGGCGGTGGTGACGCCGCCGAGCGGTACGGCGAGCGCTGCCGCCACGGCGTGTGCCACGGCCACGTCGCCGCGGGCGACCGACTGCCAGAGCGGGTCGGAGTCCGCCGTGCCGGCGGGCGTCCAGGCGCGGAACGTCGACGGGTCGACGCCGAGCGCCTCGGTGACGCCGCTGCCCAGGTGGATCTGCCCGGAGTCCAGCTGGAGCGCGTGGGTGGCCGTGATCGCGTAGAGGGCGGCGTGCACCTGGGCGGGCGAGAGTGTCTGTGCGGACTGGACCAGGACATCGGGGACGATCCGGGCGCCGAGCGGCGCCACGGCGGGAGCCGGATGGGTCGTGTACGTGGGGGTCGGCACCGGG
The DNA here is from genome assembly GCA_036379355.1 of Mycobacteriales bacterium. Classification (GTDB taxonomy): domain Bacteria; phylum Actinomycetota; class Actinomycetes; order Mycobacteriales; family CAJCIY01; genus CAJCIY01. The sequence goes on from DASVGV010000111.1 coordinate 8,500, forward strand.
ACCGGCGTGGGCCGCGCCGCGAAGGCCGTTCGCGACGGGGGCGGGGCAGCCTCGGTGGCGGCCGATGCCGGCCGGGCGCTGACGAACGCGTGCGCGACGGCCCCGCCGCCGACGAGGGCGATCAGACCGATCAGCCACGCCAGGACGGCGCGCAGCACGCGGTGCCGCGTCGGCAGCTGCACGCGGGCTCCTCTCGCGCGTCCGGGCGTCGTACCCCAGCCCAACGCGACAGGCCCGGGTCGGTGACGGTCCCGAAGAACGTACGCGTGTCAGAACTGGGTGGTCGCCGTTTCGTCCGGACTCTGAGAGAGTCCGCGCGTGGCGATCACGACGGGTGACGGCGAGAGCTTCGCGCTGGTCTGCTACGTCGAAGAGGGCCGCTGGCAGGTCGAGCTGCTGCCCGACCGGTTGACCGAGGACCTGACCGCCATCTTCGCCGCCGTGCGCGGTCAGCCGAGTGACGTTCCCGCCATCGTGCTGGTCGACATCGGCGACGACTTCTTCGTGGCCGCTCGCGTGATCGGCGCAGACGAGAAGGTGCTGCTGTCGGACGTCACGGCGGCGGCGGTGGACCCGCTCGCCCGCCAGATCTGCGACGAGCTCGACCTCGACGTCCCCGACGACGACGAGATGGACGACGTGTGGCCGGCGGGCGACCTCGACTTGTTCGTCGACCTGGGCATGACCGCGATGGAGGTCGGCGCGCTGCTGTCCGATCTCGATGCCTACGCCGACGAGCAGCTGCTCGCGCTTGCGCGGCGGCTCGGTTTCGGCGATGCGTTCTCACGCTCGGTGGACGTCGTGCTGAGATGACGGTTCGCATCGTCGCTAGCGAGGAAGAGCACAACGCGTGAGCTACATCGCCACCGTCCTGACCCGGTCGGCAGACCACTGGGCCGGCCGGGACGCCGACCTGTCCGACGTCGGGGATCTGGACGCCCTCGCCGACCTCCTGCGCGAGGACGGGGCAGACGTCGCGCTGTGCCTGCTCGAGGAGGACGACGAGTACGTCGCGATCGTCCGCGTCGACGCCGAGGCGGACGACCCCAGGGTCTTCCTGTCGGACAAGCGCGTCCTCGACGCGACGGGCGTCGCGGCGCGGCTCTTCGCGGATGCGCTCGAAGCCGCCGTGGTCGCCGTCGCCGACGAGGACGAGGAGGACGACGAGGAGAGCGGCCGCCCCGAGGTGGAGCCGGTCGGCGACGACGACCTGCTGGCCGACCTCGGCGTGGGCGCCGGCCGGCTGGTCCAGCTCTGCTCGCAGGAGGGCATGCTGCCCTCGGATGTGATCTTCGCGGTCGCCGAGGACATCGGCGCGAGCGACGTGCTCGAGCAGGTGCGCGGAGTCTGAGCGACAGCGCGGAGGCCTACGGCCCGGCCATGGACCGCGCCCTCGACGAGGCGCGCGAGTGTCTTGCGGCGGGAGACGTACCGGTAGGAGCCGTCGTCCTCGCGGGTGATGGGACCGTCCTCGCGACCGGGCGCAACGCCCGGGAGCGGGACGGCGACCCGACCGCGCACGCCGAGGTGCTGGCACTCCGCGGCGCGGCCGCGGCGCTCGGGTCATGGCGCCTGTCCGGCTGCACCCTCGTCGTGACGCTGGAGCCGTGCGCGATGTGCGCGGGCGCGTGCGTGCTGGCACGGGTCGACCGGGTGGTCTTCGCCGCGTACGACCCGAAGGCGGGCGCGGCGGGGTCGGTCCACGACCTGCTACGCGACCGCCGCGCCAACCACCGTCCCGAGGTCCTGACCGGCGTGCGGGCGGCCGAGGCGGCGGCGCTCCTGCGGTCGTTCTTCGCGGAGCGGCGCTGACCTACCGATAGGCTCCCCCGCGGTGGAGTCGCGTAGTGGCCGAGCGCGCACGCCTCGAAAGCGTGTGACGGTGCAAGCCGTCCGTGGGTTCAAATCCCACCTCCACCGCCACTGCTGAGCGCTCCTACAGTTTCCGACGCTCGTGCTGGCCCGAGTGAGAGCATGAGGTATGGCGCCTATCGTCAACTCGGTCGAGGTAGCGAAGCCGAGTGCCGTCACGTTCGACTACGCCATCGATCCCTCCCAGTTCCACAAGTGGCAGTCGGGACTTGTGGCTGGACGCATGGATCGCGATGCGGTCACAGCAGGCGCCAAGTGCATCACCACTCGCCGCATCGGAGGCCGAGCGCGCGAGATCACATCGGAGATCACCGCGTTCGACCCCCCACGGCACTGGGCGGACCACGGACTAGACGGCCCGATCCGCGGAATCGTCCAGGTCGATGTCGAGGCCCTCGACGATGACACGCGGAGCCGGGTCACCATCTCTCTCGACTTCGAGGGCCACGGCATCGGCAAGCTGCTCATACCTTTGATGGTGCGCCGCCAGGCCGAGCGCGAGATGCCAGCGAACATGCGCCGGCTCAAGGAGCAACTCGAAAGCCTGTAGGCCGCTGCCGGCCCGGTGCCATCTGACATGTCGCTCCGGAATGTGCCTCCCCGGGGCGGCGCGCGCCTGGCTGGCCGCCGACCCGGGCTGGATTCCACCGGCGTCCGAGCGGACGGCCGCCGTGCTGGCCCGGCTGGTCGATCGGTACGAGGTGTCGGCCAATCTCCTCCCTGATGCCCAGCTCGCGGCGCTGGCGATCGAACACGGACTCACCGTGATCAGCGCGGACAGCGACTTCGCCCGCCTCGACGAACTGTCCTGGCACAACCCACTCGCAGGCGGCTGATCCCGCCCGCCTGCCTGCATGCGGCGGCCGGGCGGTCAGACATGCGTGGACGAGAACCCTTGTGGCACAGGAACATCCGGACACCGAGGAATGCGTCTCGATGCCTCCCCGGTGCGCGCAAAGTCCAGCTCCACCGCCGTGTGCGACCAGGGTCCTCTACACGCGGCTGGGTGCGCCGAGGAGCCGGAGGTGTAGCTCGGCGTCGCCGAAGAGTGCGTCGTTGGCCAGGATGCGCTTGAGGAGGTGACCGACGGCGAGCTCGTCGGTCATGCCGACTCCGCCGTGGGTCTGCACCGCCGACTCGGCCACGGACCGGCCGAGCCGCCCGGTCTGCGCCTTCAGCAAGGAGATGTCGGCCGGGCCCGCGCGGCCCGCCTCGCGCAGCGCGGTGACATAGAGCAGGGAGGCCTGCGCCTTCGTGACGGCAATCTTCATGTCTGCCAGGCGATGCGCGATCGTCTGGAAGCTGCCGATCGGGACTCCGAACTGCTGGCGTGTCATGGCATAGGACCCGGTCATGCGAAGGAGCGTGTCCATCGCGCCGACGGTCTCAGCGGCGAGGTAGATCACCGCGTCCGCAACGATCTCGTCGAGCACGCCCTCCGCGTGCGGCACCAGCAGCGTGCGGGCCGGGAGCCGTACGTCGTCCAGGTGCACGCGCCCGGCGCCGCGGCCGTCGATCGTCCGGAACGCGTCGATGCCGACGCCGTTCGCCGTGACATCCACGAGAAACAGGGCGATGTCGCTGTCGCAGCGAGCGGACACGACGATCTGGTGGGCTTCCGCTGCGCCGAGGACGAGCGCCTTCGTCCCGTTGAGCACGTAAGCGTCTCCGTCCGCGACCGCTGTGGTGCCGATCTGGCTCGCGGGTGCGCCGCTCACGTCCTCTTCGTGCGCGAAGGAGACAACCGCGGTGCCAGAGGCGATGTCGGCGAGCAGTGCGTGTGCCTCGTCGGTACCCGCGGCCTCGAGCGCCGCCCCGGACAGGATGACGGTCGCGAGGTACGGCTCGGTCAGCAGCGACGCGCCGAATCGCATCGCGACCGCCACGACGTCCGCGATCGTCCCGCCCATGCCGCCGGCGCTCTCGGCTCGCGGCAGCGCCAGCAGTCCCTGGTCCGCAAGGTGCTGCCAGACCTTCGGCGAGAGCGTCGTCCCGGCGGCCAGTTGCGCCTGCCGCGCCTGGAAGTCGCGCTGAGTGTCGAGAAAGCGGCCGACTCCGTCGGCGAGCAGCCGCTGCTCGTCGGAGAACGTCAGATCCATCGGGTGCTCCTCAGCGGGCAATCGTACGGGCGATCAGGTCGCGCTGGATCTCGTTGGTGCCGGCGTAGATCGTGGTGGCCCGGCTGTTGAGGTAGTACGGCATGGCGACGAGCGAGAGGTCGTCGTCCAGCGGGGGGACCGCTGAACCCACCTCCAGCGCGGCGGTCTGGACGGGGAGTCCCCTCTGCCCGGCGACCCGCGTCATGAGCACCGACAGGGCCTGCGTCAGCTCGGTGCCCATGACCTTGGTCATGGACGGGAACGCGACGTCCGCCGCGATGGGGTGGCGGCTGATCGCCAGCTTCTCGATGTGCTCGATCGAACCGATCTCCGCCTCGATCAACCCGAGATCGCGCTGGAACACCGGGTCGTCGGCGAGTACCCCGCCGAACGCGGTCCGCTGCCGGCCGGCCGCTTCACGGATCGCCTCGACCTTGCGGCGCAGGGACGGACTCGCGACACCGCCACTGCGCTCGTGGACGAGCAGCGCCTTGGCCACCGCCCAGCCGTCGTTCTCGGCGCCGACCCGGCCGGACTGCGGGACGCGGACGTCCCGGAAGAACACCTCGCACTGCTCGGGTACGCCGTCGAGGCCGATGATCGGCCGGATCTCCAGCCCGGGCAGGTCGAGCCGCTCGAGCAGCAGGAACGTGATGCCGGCCTGCTTCTTGCCCTCCGTACTGGTGCGGACGAGCATGAACATCCGGTTCGCGTGGTGCGCGTACGTCGTCCAGATCTTGCTGCCGTTGATGACGTAGTCGTCGCCGTCCGCGACCGCCGAACAGGCCAGCGAGGCGAGATCCGAGCCGGAGTTCGGCTCGGAGTAGCCCTGGGTCCAGTAGTCGTCGCCGGCGAGGATGCCCGGCAGGTGGCGCGCCTTCTGCTCGTCGGTGCCGAGATGCATGAGCAGCGGCCCGATCATCTGCAACCCGTTGGGCAGCAGGGGCGGCAGGTCGCGCTTGCTGTACTCCTCGGCGTACACGTAGCGCTGCTCCACCGACCAGCCGGTGCCGCCGTACTCGACCGGCCAGCCGGGTGCCGCCCAGCCCTTCTTGGCGAGGATCCGGTGCCAGGCCATGACCTCGTCGAACGGCGCGAAGACGCTGGTCGTCTTGCGCCCCGCCTCCCTGATCGCGTCGGTCGGTGCCGTGTCGAGGAACTCGGCCACCTCGGTGCGGAATGCCTCGAGAGCCGGGTCCTGGTCGAGGTTCATGGGCCCACTCTCTCAGCGGCGCGATCCGGCCCGGACGGCACCTGGGCGGTGCCGCGACCGCGCCTGGAACACTGCGGGCATGACCGACCGTGACCTGGTGATCGAGACCGCCCAGCGGGTGGTCGCCGAACACCCGCCAGCCAGTACGCCACGCCGCGACTTCCTCAGCGCCTCGTTCGACGCCGGGCTCGCCTGGGTGCAGTTCCCGAAGGGCTTCGGCGGCCTCGGTGTCGCACCCGGACTCCAGTCCGTGGCCGACGGCATCCTCCAGGGCGCCGGCGGCCCGATGCCCTTCGCCCTCAACCCGATGGGGTACGGGATGGCCGGGCCGACCGTCATGGCCCACGCGAGCCGCGAGCTCGCCGCCGAGCTGCTGAAGCCCGACTACGTCTGCGACGAGATCTGGTGCCAGCTGTTCAGCGAGCCGGGCGCCGGCTCGGACCTCGCCGGTCTCGCCACCCGCGCCGTCCTCGACGGCGACACGTGGATCGTCAACGGGCAGAAGGTCTGGACCAGTGCGGCACACCTCGCCCGGCGCGCCCTGCTCCTGGCCCGTACCGACCCGGATGTCCCTAAGCACAAGGGAATGACCTACTTCGTTCTCGACATGGAGGACCCCGGGGTCGAGGTACGGCCGCTGCGGCAGATGACCGGCGAGGCCGAGTTCAACGAGGTCTACCTGCGCGACGCGCGCATCCCGGACGCGCACCGTCTCGGGGAGGTCGGGCAGGGCTGGACCGTGGCGATGACGACGCTCATGAGCGAGCGCACCGCCATCGGCGGCACCGGCAGCCGCCGCGGCAGCGGGACCATCGGATCGGCGCTGCGGCTGTGGCGGGACCGCCCGGACCTGCGGACGCCGGCGCTGCGCACGCGGCTCACCGAGCTGTTCGCGCGGGCCGACGCGTCGCGGCTGACCGGGGACCGGTTCCGGGTGCAACGCGGCGAGAAGGTCGGCCCGCAGGGCAGCATCGGCAAGCTCGTCGGAGCCGAGCTCAACCAGGACGTGTACGAGTTCTGCATGGACATGCTCGGCGTCGAGGCGACGCTCTACGGCTCGTACGTGCCGGGTCCGGACGGCCGCCCCGAGCCGGTGGAGGGCGAGGACTTCGCCCGCCGGTTCCTGCGGTCCCGCGCCAACACCATCGAAGGGGGTACGTCCGACGTGCTCCGCAACATCATCGGCGAGCGCATCCTGGGCCTACCGGGCGACATCCGCGCGGATACCGGCAAGCCGTGGAGCGAGGTGCCCCGTGGCTGAATCCGTGGCTGAGCAGGCGCGGCGCGCGGTCGAGTTCGAGATCAGCGACGAGCGGCGGTCGTTGCGCGACGTCGCCCGGCAGTTCTGCGAGCAGCGGTTCCCCGAGGCTGAGGTACGCCGGCTGATGGAGACCCCGGACGGGTTCGACCGCGAGGTGTGGCGCCGGCTCGGGCGCGACGTGGGCCTGCTGGGACTGGCGATTCCCGCGCAGTACGGCGGCGGGGGAGCCGGGCTCGTCGACGTGGCCACCGTGGCCGAGGAGCTCGGGCGGGCCGTGGCGCCGGCGCCGTTCGTCGGCACGGTCGGCCTCGCGGCAACGGCGCTCGCACACGCCGTCGCCGCAGGTGCCGGCGAGCCGGCGACGGCTCTGCTCGGCCGGATCGCGGAGGGCGAGGCGGTCGTCGCCCTGCCGCCACAGACGATCGCGGCGGGTGGGCGCCCGATCGGCCGACGGTCACGGCGCAGGGCTCGGGCGGGGACTGGCGTCTGTCCGGCGAGCAGGCGCACGTCCTGGACGGGGCCGCGGCGGATGCCGTGCTGGTCCTCGCCGGCGTCGACGGCGGCCAGGGGCTGTTCCTGGTCGAGACAGTCGATGCGCTGGAACGCGAGACGCAGTCGGGACTGGATCTCACTCGCCGGCAGGCCCGCATCCGCTACGCGGACTGTCCGGCCGTACTCCTCGCCGAGGGTGGCGAGGCGGTGGCCGCGGTCGCCGCCGCCCGGGACACGGCCGCCGTGATCCTCGCCGCCGAGGCCGTCGGGGGCGCGCAGCGCCTCGTGGACATGTCGGTCGAGTACGCCCGTACCCGCCTGCAGTTCGGCCGGGCGATCGGCTCGTTCCAAGCGGTCAAGCACCGGTGCGCGGACATGCTGGTCGAGGTGGAGCACGCGCGTTCGGCTGCGTACCACGCGGCGTTCGCGGCGGACGACGGGACGGACGCGGACGCGGCCGAGCCGCGGATCGCCGCCGACCTGGCGACGGTGGTGAGTGCCGAGGCGTACCTCATGGTGGCCAAGAACACCGTGCAGGTGCACGGCGGCATCGGGTTCACCTGGGAGCACCCGACGCATCTGTACTACAAGCGGGCGGTCAGTGACGCCGCACTGCTCGGCGGCCGCGCGGCCGCGGCGGAGCGGCTCGCCGGCGCTGTCCTGGACCAGGCGTCGGCGTGACCGCACCCGTGCTGCTGACCGAGCGCGACGCCTGCGTGGCGACGGTCACGCTGAACCGTCCGGAGGCGCGCAATGCCCTGTCCTCGGAGCTGATCGCTGCTCTGCGGTCGACGATGCGGGAGCTCGAGAACGATGCCGATGTCGACGTCGTGATCCTCACCGGCGCCGATCCAGCCTTCTGCGCGGGGCTCGACCTCAAGCAGCTCGGCAGCTCGGGGGACAACGTGTCGGTGGGCGGCCGGGCCGACTCCGGCCCGTCGTGGGCTCCGTGGCCCCAGCTGTCCAAGCCGGTGATCGGCGCGGTGAACGGCTTCGCCGTGACCGGCGGGCTGGAGCTCGCGCTGGCCTGCGACATCCTCATCGCGTCGGAACGGGCCCGGTTCGCCGACACCCACGCCCGCGTGGGGATCCTGCCCGGATGGGGCCTGTCGGTGCTCCTGCCACTGATGGTGGGCCGCGGACTGGCGCGGCGGATGAGTCTCACCGGCGACTATCTGTCCGCAGACGATGCGCTGCGGGCCGGCCTG
>DASVGV010000112.1:0-55471 GCA_036379355.1 Mycobacteriales bacterium
CCCCCGCAGCTGACCTCCCAGCACGAACCGCAGTGCCGCACCGCAGCGCCTCATCCCACCGCCGTACCGGAATTGGGTCATGGAATCGCCCCCCAACGATCTCTCGAGGGGCGATTCCATGACCCAATTCCGGCACGGCGCTGGGATGGGGCGCTGCGGTGCGGCACTGCGGTTCGTGCTGGGAGGTCAGCTGCGGGGGAGCTGCGCGGTCGGGCCTTCCTGGAAGGCGCTCGCCCCGAAGCCGGTCGGGAGCACGCCGCCGAGGTCCGCGGCGAGTGCCTGGGTCAGCGCCGACTGCGTGGCACCTGCCACGCCGGGGGCGACGCCGAACTGCAGACCCTGGACGGTGATCTGCTGGGTGCGGCCGCTCGCGTCGGTGAGCACGATCGACGCCAGCCCGCCGCTGTCCAGGGGACTGGGTACCTTCTGGGCCGCGAGCTCCGCCGGCGTGTAGCGCGCCGGCAGCGCGTTCAGGTCAGACGTGATCCTCGTTAGCTCTTCCGCGTTCAGCGTGACGCCCACCACCAGGCGCCCCGCCTTGTACGAGCACACGACACCCCTGACCGGCGTGCCCACCACCTGTGGCCCACCGGCCCCACCGCCCGCAACCGCCCCGATGTTCCTCGGCTGCGCGACCGCACAGCCGTTCTCGTCGACGGACACGCGATGGGCGCTCGCCACGATGGCGTCCGCCACCGCCTTCGTGTTCGTCGTCAGGACGTACACCGAGGGGACTGCCAGGACCTGGAAGGTGGTGACCCACTGGCCGCGGGACCAGTTGCGACTGCACATTGCCGACAGCCCGCCGATCTCACCCACCTGAGGCCTGGCGCTGGGCACATCGGGACACAAGGACCCTGAGGGAGCCCGCGCCGGATCCGGTCCCCCGGTGTACGGAATCGGCGTGTCACCGAACTGCAGTTGTTGGAGCACCGGATGTGCGGGCGGCGGGCAACGCATCGCGACGACCGGTGTGTCGGACGGATACGTGACGACGCCTCGGTCCAGGCTCGGGAGCGCGCACGGGTTGGACAGCGACAGTGGCTGGAGCCAGCCGGCGGGGACGTAGAACTGGATACCGGCCCACGTGACCGCGCGTTCGCCGGGTGGTGGCTTGGCGAGTCCAACGGGCTCGTGCGGGCCGACCGTGACGACCGTGGCTCGGCCGTGATGGCTCGTGATGACCGTGAGTGGGACGGCGACGGCGGCGACGACCACAGCGGCGGCCACCGCGGCACCGGCGACGACACGGCGGCGGTGGCGCCGATTGCGTCGCAGACCGCGAATGCCACCCACCAGGTCGACGTCGCGCGTGGCGCCGTCGGCCTCGGCCGAGAAGTGCTCGCGCAGCAGGGTTTCCAGGTCGTTCACGGTTCCTCCGCCCGTACGGTTTCCAGCCGGTCGCGCACGGTCGCGAGCGCCCGGGAAGCCTGGCTGCGCACCGTGCTCTCGCCGCATCCGAGCAGCGCGGCGATCTCCGCGTCGCCCAGATCGGCGTAGTAGCGCAGCACGAGGACGGCCCGCTGACGCGCCGCGAGGGTGGCGAGCACCCGGCGCAGCTCGTCGCGCACTCCCAACTGGTCGACCATGTCCACGCCGCCCCGCTCGGGTACGGCGGCCGTGACCAGCTCGGTCGAGGAGCGGCGGCGGCGGTCGCTGACGTACCGGTTGACGATGATCTTCCGTACGTACGCATCGGGATGATCGAGCCGCGACACGCGGCGCCAGCGGCCGCTCGCTTTCAGCAGTGCTGTCTGCACGAGGTCCTGGGCGCCGTGCGGGTCGCCGGTCAGGACGGTGGCGAGCCGCAGCAGCGACGCGCCGCGCGACGCGACGTACTGCTCGAACGTCGGCTCTGCCACTGTCACCCTCCCCTCGGCCCGTCCAACGCGGCGAGCACCACGGTCCGCTGCATCGACCGGGCGCCGGTGGGCAGGATGCTCCCGTGCGCATCGCAGTCACCGGAGCTTCTGGACTCGTCGGCTCGCGGCTGGTGCCGCGTCTGCGCGGGCACGGCCACGATGTCGTGACGCTGGTACGGCGGGAGCCGCGACGCTCCGACGAGGTCCGCTGGGAGCCGGCGCGGGGTGAGCTCGACGCCGCGGACCTGGCCGGCGTCGAGGCGGCCGTCCACCTGGCCGGTGCGGGCATCGGCGCGAAGCGGTGGACGGGCGAGTACAAGCAGGTCGTGCTGTCCTCGCGCGTCGACAGCACGACACTCCTCGCCACCCGGCTGGCAGCACTGGACCCGCGGCCGCAGGTCCTCCTGTCGGGCAGCGCGATCGGGTTCTACGGGGACGCCGGCGACCGCGAGTGCGACGAGTCGTCGCCGGCCGGCACCGGCTTCCTCGCCGACGTCTGCCGGGCGTGGGAGGGCGCGACCGCCCCCGCGGAGCAGGCCGGCATCCGGACCGTGCACCTGCGGACCGGCCTGGTCCTGTCGGGCGACGGCGGGATGCTCGCACAGCAGCTTCCGCTCTACCGACTGGGTCTCGGCGGTCCGCTCGGCAGCGGCCGCCAGTGGTGGAGCTGGGTGGCGCTCGCCGACGAAGTCGCCGCCATCGAGCACCTGCTGACCGCGGACGTCGCCGGTCCGGTCAACATCACCGGCCCGGCGCCGGTCCGGCAGCGGGACTTCGCGGCTGCCCTCGGCCGGGCACTGCACCGCCCTGCGGTGCTGCCCGTTCCTCGGGTGGCCCTGCGAGCCGCGATCGGGGAGTTCGCCGACGAGGGCATCCTCGCCGGGCAGAAGGTGCTGCCGCGGGTTCTCGAGCAGGACGGGTACGCGTTCGTCCACACCACACTCGACACGGCGCTGGCCGCGGCGCTCGGCTGAGTGCTCAGCGGATCTCGCGTACCCGCCAGCCGTCCGGCGTCGTCACCACGGTGACCGTCCAGGTGTGCGGCCCGCGCGCCGGGACCGAGCCGACCACCCGGCCGGCCGCATTGCGGTAGTCGTACGCCCGCAGCGTGTCCGTGACGTGGAGTGTGGTCACCCGCCCGGGGCGCAGGACGGTCACGTGGCGGACGACCGGCGTCGGCGGGACGGTTCGCGGGGCCGCGGTGAGCAGGGCCGCGGCCGTCGCGAGGTCCGCCTCGAGCGCCGGGCTACCCGGCGCGTCGGCCGCGGTCATCGGTCCCGAACCGGCCAGGGCGGCAGACCTGGCCCGGTCGAGCCGGCCGACGACGGCCGCCCAGTCCGGTGCGGCGGTGGCCACCACGTCGGCATGCGGCGCGGGCTGCCGCGCCGACACCCACCCCACCAGGGCCGCGGCCACGAGGGCGAGCGGCAGCGCCGCGACCAGCCAGCGCGCCCGTGGTGCGGGCGGTGGCTGGCCGGCGAGCACCGGGCGGCGCGGCCGGGCGACCCGACGCAGCCGGCGCCGCAGCGCAGGCAGGTCGTCCGGCAGCGGTGGGAGGCCGGGACAGCGACGGGCGAGCAGGGACCGCAGCGCGTCCGCGTCCGCAGCGGCCGTCGCAGGCTCCCCCGCCAGCCGTCGCTCGGCGACCCCGTGCAACGGCATCACCACCTCCCCGCCGTCGGTGACGAGCACGTCGGAGAGGTCCCCGCCCCAGGCGATGCCGCGTGCGTGCGCGCGGAGAAGCACCTGTGCCACAGCCGTTCCGACATGGACGGCGTGGCCGAGCTCGAGCGGCGGCAGATCGGCCAGCGGCGTACCGTCCTGCGCCGGGCAGATGACGGCGACGCCGTCGCGGCACAGGATCACGGCCTGCGCCCCGAGGCCGGTCAGTGGCGACAGCGCCGCGAGGGCCGCGCGCCGGCGGTCGGGGTCGGGATCGACGGCGAGCACCGTCACGTCGACGTCGCCGCCCTCGGTTCGGCCGCGCCAGGTCCCGGGGCGTCCGAGAGCGCCGCTTATCTCGACGCCCGGCACCGACGGGGAGTCCATGACCGTCGAGAGTGGCCGGGATCGGGCCGCCGCGTCGTCCCCCCTGTGGACAGCCCGTTAGCGTGCGGTCGCCACCACGACGACACGAGGAGAGCGCATGCCTGCCGACGCCCCGACCATCCTCGCCACGAGCGGCGGGTACGTGATGGGTCCGCGCCAGGCCCCCGTGGTCGGACCGGTCCTCCGGTACGCCGCCGAGCTGTCCGGCGCGGCGAAGCCGCGGGTCTGCGTGGTGAACACGGCCGGCGGCGACAACGAGCGCTGGCTCGGCTGGGCGTACGCCGCGCTCGCCGCCGAAGGCTGGGCGCCGACGCACCTGCAGGTCTACCCGATGCCGAACGTCCCCGACCCGACCGAGCACCTGCTGTCGTGCGACGTGGTCTGGGTCGGCGGCGGCTCGGTCGCCAACCTCCTCGCCCTCTGGCGGCTGCACGGGTACGACGCGGCGCTGCGGACGGCGTGGGAGCACCACGTCGTCCTCGGCGGCGTCAGCGCCGGCAGCCTGTGCTGGCACGCCGGCGGCACCACCGACTCGTTCACGTACGAGCTGACACCGTTCACCAACGGTCTGGGGCTGCTGCCGTACAGCAACTGCCCGCACTACGACTCGGAGTCCCGGCGGCGGCCGCTGTTCCAGTCGCTCGTCGCGGACGGCACCCTGGGCGACGGGTACGCGACCGATGACGGCGCCGGCCTGCTCTACCGCGGCACCGAGCTGGTCGAGGTCGTGACCGACCGGGACAACTCGTACGGCTGGCAGGTGCAGCGCACCGCCGAGGGCGCCGTGGAGACGCGGCTCGAGACCCGCCGGCTCCCGGCGTGACCCGGCACATCGGGATCCTGCTGTTCGAGGGGGTCGAGGAGCTCGACGCCGTCGGGCCGTGGGAGGTCCTCGCGTACTGGACGCGTACCCACCCCGACGACGGCTGGGCCGTCTCGACGATCAGCCGGGACGGCGAGGCGGTGACAGCGGCCAAGGGGCTGCTGCTCACGCCGCACGCGTCGTACGCCTCGATGCCCGCTCTCGACGTGCTCGTCTACCCCGGCGGCCAGGGCACTCGCGCGCACCTGCGCGACGACGAGCAACTCGCGTGGGTACGCACCCAGCGCGCGCAGGTGGATCTGATGACGAGCGTGTGCACGGGCTCGCTGGTGTACGCCGCCGCGGGCCTGCTGCGCGGCCGCCCCGCGACGACCCACTGGGGAGCGCTGGACCTGCTCGCCGAGCTCGACCCGTCGATCGACGTCCGGGCCGAGGACCGCTACGTCGACGACGGCGACGTGATCACCTCCAGCGGGGTCAGCGCCGGCATCGACATGGCCCTGCACCTCGTCCGGCGGCTCCAGTCGGCCGACCGCGCCCGCGAGGTACGGCGCGGCATCCAGTACGACCCACAGCCCCCGGTCTGAGCCCCAGGCGCCCACCCCGCGAGATGTGGCAAACGCACGCCTGACGCCGCGAGATGTGGCGAATTGCCACAGCTCGGCGGGAGGGGTGCGGCGCATCTCGGCGAGGGGTCCCCACGCGTAGGGTCGAAGGCGTGCGGACACGGTGGCTCGGGCGGGTCGCGTACGACGACGCGCTCACCGTCCAGCGCGACCTGCACGCCGCCGTCGTGGCAGGCACCGAGCCCGACACGGTGCTGCTTCTCGAGCACGACAGCGTCTACACCGCTGGGCGGCGGACGACCGCCGACGAGCGCCCGCACGACCCCACCGTCCCCGTGGTCGACGTCGACCGCGGCGGCAAGATCACCTGGCACGGGCCCGGCCAGCTGGTGGGTTACCCGATCGTGCGCCTGCCCGACCCGGTCGACGTGGTGGCCTACGTCCACCGCGTCGAGCAGGTGATGATCGATGCCTGCGCGGACCTCGACCTCGCGGCCACCCGCGTCGCCGGCCGCTCCGGCACGTGGACCACGGACGGCCGGCGAAAGATCGGTGCCGTCGGCATCCGCGTGAGCCAGGGCGTGACGATGCACGGCTTCGCCCTGAACGCGGACCCCGACCTGTCCGCGTACGACCTCATCGTCGCGTGCGGCATCCGCGACGCCGGCGTGACCAGCATCGCCGCCGAGACCGGCCACCCCGTCTCCGTCGACGACGTCCGTGCCCGCGTGGAGGCCCACCTCGACGTCCTGGCCGGGGTGCCGGCATGACGACCGCGCCCGAGACGCACGCGAGCACCGCCCCCGAGGGCCGGCGCCTGCTGCGGCTGGAGGTCCGCAACGCCGCCACCCCCATCGAGCGCAAGCCGGAGTGGATCAAGACGCGCCTGCGTACCGGCCCCGAGTTCACCGCACTCAAGTCCCTGGTACGCCGCGAGGGGCTGCACACCGTCTGCGAAGAGGCCGGCTGCCCCAACATCTACGAGTGCTGGGAGGACCGCGAGGCGACGTTCCTCATCGGCGGCAGCCAGTGCACGCGCCGCTGCGACTTCTGCCAGATCGACACCGGCCGGCCCGACCCGCTCGACCGCGACGAGCCGCGCCGGGTGGCCGAGTCGGTGACCTCGATGGGCCTGCGGTACGCCACCGTCACGGGCGTCGCGCGCGACGACCTTCCGGACGAGGGCGCCTGGCTCTACGCCGAGACGGTCCGGCAGATCCACGCGCAGCTGCCGGGATGCGGCGTCGAGCTCCTCATCCCCGACTTCCACGCCCGGCCCGCGCTGCTGGCGGATGTCTTCGCCGCGCGCCCAGAGGTGCTCGCGCACAACCTCGAGACGGTGCCCCGCGTGTTCAAGCGGATCCGTCCGGCGTTCCGCTACGACCGCTCCCTCGGCGTGATCGCGCAGGCACGGGCGGCGGGCCTCGTGACGAAGTCGAACCTGATCCTCGGGCTGGGTGAGACCACCGACGAGGTCATCGGCGCGATGAGCGACCTGCTCGACGCCGGGTGCGAGCTGCTGACGGTCACCCAGTACCTGCGGCCCTCGCCCCGGCACCATCCGGTCGAAAGGTGGGTCCACCCCGACGAGTTCGCGACCCTGGCGACGGCGGCCGAGGACATGGGGTTCGCGGGCGTACTGGCCGGCCCGCTGGTGCGCTCCTCGTACCGCGCCGGGCGGCTGTACGAACAGGCCCGCCGCCGTCGCGCGCGCTGACCGGCACGGGACGCGCGACCGTTAGGCTGACCCGTCGTGGCACGAACCCGTACACCCGAGCCCGCCGCGCCCACACGGCGCTTCGGCCGCCGGAAGAAGAAGGCCGGCGACGGAACGCCGTCGGGCTGGCAGCAGTTCAAGCAGACGCTGGCGATCGTCCGGCGGAACGACCCGAAGACCATTCCCGTCGCGATCGCGCTCGGCCTGGTCCTGTTCGGCATCGGGCTCGGGGTCGGGTTCGCGGTCCACCACGCGGTCGTCCTCGGCGTCCTCGGCTTCGCGGTGGGGCTGCTCGCGGTGCAGATCCTCATCGGCATCCGCGCCCGCAAGGCGGTCTACGCCGAGGTCGCCGACCAGCGCGGCGTCGCGCTCCAGATCGTCCGCAAGATGCGCGGCGACTGGAAGATCACCGAGATGGTGCAGTTCACCCGCAACCAGGACTTCGTCCATCGCGTGGTCGGCCGGCCGGGGATCGTGCTCATCGCGGAGGGCCGGCCGCAGGCCGCTCGAGACCTGCTCATCACCGAGGCGCGGCGGATCCGGCGCGTCGCGAGCGACGTGCCGGTGCACGAGGTGATCATCGGAGACCGGCCGGGTGACGTCCCGATCGCGAAGCTGAACACGACGCTGGGCCGGCTGCCGCGCAAGCTGCGCAAGGACGAGGTACGCGCGCTGGACGTGAAGCTGCGGGCGGTGGCGAACACCAGCGTCCCGCTGCCGAAGGGACCGCTGCCGACGCACGTGAAGCGTCCGAAGATCCGCTGACCTCTCGGCGTGGCCGAAGCCGTCAGGCGACGCGGACCACGGCGGTCCCGACCGCCTTGTCGTGCAGGCCGCGGTGGTCCCGGTCGGTGATCAGCGCCGGGACGAGCAGCGCACAGAGCACCTGACGGGGCAGCGACCGCCACCCCATGGTCCGCCCGTCCAGGCGGACGACCTGCAGGCCGACCACACGCATGCCGAGCGTGCGCCCGGACAGGCTGAGGAACACAGCGGTCAGGACGACGAAGATCCCGTCACTGATGAGGTTCGTGTAGTACTGCTCGTGCTGGGTGTGCGGCGTGGTCGCAAGGAATCCGATGATGCCGGCGATGACGATGTCGATGACGAACGCGCCGAGTTTCGCGCCCTGGCTCGCGACCGACCCACGGCCGGTCTGCGGCAGACCGAGCCGATCGCCCGGGTAGCCGCTGCGGGCCTGCCGGGGCGGCCCCTCGAGCCACGTACCGGCGGTCTCGCGCAGCAGGCTGCGCCCGGATGGCGGCTGCTGCCGTGCCTGCCTGGGCGGCTTGGTGCTCACGCGCTTGCTCGCCACACGTCCGAGCCTACGGTTCGGTGCGCGTCACCCGCCCGCGGAGCCGATCCACGCCTCGACCGCAGCCGCGACCGCGGGCAACGGCACCTGGCCGTGACCCAGGACCGCGTCGTGGAAGCCGCGCAGGTCGAACCGCGGCCCGAGCCGGGACTGGGCGTCGGCCCGAAGGCGCAGCAGCTCGCGCTGGCCGATCATGTACGCCAGGGCCTGGCCGGGGATCGCGATGTAGCGGCTCACCTCGGCGACGAGGAACGCCTCGCCGACCGGGACGCGCTCGCGCAGGAACGTGACGGCTCGTTCCCGGTCCCAGCCGAGCGCGTGAATGCCGGTGTCGACGACCAGCCGCCCGGCGCGCATCATCTGCACGCCGAGCGCGCCGAGCCGCTGCTCGTTGCTGGAGTAGAGCCCCATGTCGCCGGCGAGCACCTCCGCGTACAGGCCCCAGCCCTCGCTGAGCGCCGTGACGTTCGCCTGCCGCTGCAGCTTCGGCAGGTCCGTCCGCAGCTGATCGCGGGCGATCTGCAGGTGATGGCCGGGGACGGCTTCGTGGTACGCGACCGACTCGAGATCCCAACCGCCCCCGACCCCGGGGATCTCGGCGTTGAACCAGTACGTGCCCTCGACGGCGCCGTCGACGGTCGGCGGCGCATAGTGGGGTGCCATGCCGGCCCGGCCCATGCCGGCGTCCATCGGCTCGACGCGGCACGGCGCGGGCAGGGGTGGCGAGAAGTACTGCGGGGCCAGGGCTTCTGCGCGCCGTACGGCCGTACGTGCGGCCTCCATCGCCGCCGTCGGGTCCGCCTGCGACACGACCTCGCGCAGCCGCGACACCACCGCCGGCAGCCCGTGGAGACCCAGGCTCGCGCCCAGGGTGGTCATCCTCTCGGCCAGGTCATGGCAGGCGTCGAGCCCGATCTGGTGCACCTCGGCGGCAGTCAGCGGCAGCGTCGTGTGCAGGGCGACCAGCCGGTCGTAGTCGGCCTGGCCACCGGGCAGTGCCGACAGGCCGGCACGGTCGTCCGCGCGAGCCACGGGGCGCAGCGACGCCAGGGTCGCGCGGTAGCGCTCGAGCGCCGGCCGCGTGCTGGACGTCACGATCCGGGCCAGCTCCACCGACTGCTCGGGATCGGGCATCTCGACGCTGCCGAGCGGCCCCAACGTCTCCTCGGCGAGCCACCCGTCGCACTGCGCGATCGCCACGTCGAGCACCGCCGCCGCCGGTGTCCGCCCCCGCCGCGCGCCCTCGCGGAGCCGCTCCGCGCATTGGTCGAGGTACTCCGCATAGGCGCCGGCACGGGCGAGGTGCGCCGTGGCGGCCTCGTCGGTCTCCGGGACGGTGCGCGACGCCGCCATCACGAGTGCCGCCGGGCCGTCGCCGTACGGCCCCGGCGAGCACTCGACCAGCGCGACCTGCGACCAGGCGATCCCGCTGTGGGCGGCATGGCGGATCGCTGCGAGGGTGACCTCCTCGCCTGCGTCGGCCGGAGTCAGGGCATCCGCCCGATCCAGCACCGTCCGCAGCGCGGTGACGAGACGCTCGGACGCGCCGGCCGTGAGGTCCGGCAGCCGGTCCTCGTAGCCGGGCTCGCCGAAGAAGGACGCCGCGAGCGGGTCGGCGTCGAGGGTGAGGACGTGCAGGTCGTCGGCCAGGTCGCGCACGGACGTCACCGGCGGAGCGTACCGGCGGCGGGCCCGCCAGCCGGGTGGAGGAAACGTCCGGGAAACAGGGCCGACATTGCGGTGACACCGCGCCTGACTAGCCTTCGGGTCGTCGCAGGGCGCCCGCCGTGCGGCTCCAGTGCCAGTCTCCGGGAGGTCCGGCGTGTTCACCAGTCCCGACGAGCTGCTCGCCTTCGTCAAGGACAACGACGTCGAGTTCGTCGACGTCCGGTTCTGCGACCTGCCCGGCATCATGCAGCACTTCACGACTCCGGCGGGAGCCTTCGACGAGTCGGTGTTCTCCGACGGGCTCGGCTTCGACGGCTCGTCGATCCGCGGCTTCCAGCAGATCCACGAGTCGGACATGCTGCTGCTGCCCGATGTCGCGACCGCACGCCTCGACCCCTTCCGGGCCCGCAAGACCCTCCTGGTCAACTTCTTCATCCACGACCCGATGACCGGCGAGCAGTACACCCGCGACCCGCGCAACGTGGCGAAGAAGGCGGAGGCCTATCTCAAGGGCACCGGCATCGCCGACACCTGCTACTTCGGACCGGAGGCCGAGTTCTACATCTTCGACTCGATCCGGTACGACACGAACCCGCAGTCGTCGTACGTCCACATCGACGCGGAGTCGGCGGCCTGGAACACCGGCGCCGACGAGGTCGGCGGCAACAAGGGCTACAAGCCGCGTACCAAGGGCGGCTACTTCCCCGTCCCGCCGACGGACCACTACGCCGATCTGCGCGACGAGATGGTGATCGAGATCGAGAAGGCGGGCATGCAGATCGAGCGGGCGCACCACGAGGTGGGATCCGCCGGCCAGGCCGAGATCAACTACAGGTTCAACACGCTGCTGCATGCGGCCGACGACCTGATGCTGTTCAAGTACATCGTCAAGAACGTGGCCTGGCGCAATGGCAGGACCGCGACGTTCATGCCGAAGCCGATCTTCGGCGACAACGGCTCCGGCATGCACTGCCACCAGTCGCTGTGGAAGGACGGTGCGCCGCTGTTCTACGACGAGATCGGGTACGCCGGACTGTCGGACACGGCGCGCTACTACATCGGTGGCCTGCTCTCCCACGCGCCGTCGCTGCTCGCCTTCACCAACCCGACGGTGAACTCCTACCACCGGCTCGTGCCCGGCTTCGAGGCGCCCGTCAACCTCGTCTACAGCCAGCGCAACCGCTCTGCCTGCATCCGCATCCCGATCACCGGGCCCAACCCCAAGGCCAAGCGGCTCGAGTTCCGGTGCCCCGACCCGTCATCGAACCCGTACCTCGCGTTCTCCGCGATGATGATGGCCGGCCTGGATGGCATCAAGAACAAGATCGAGCCGCCGGACCCGATCGACAAGGACCTCTACGAGCTGCCGCCGGACGAGCACGCCGCGGTGGCGCAGGTGCCAGCGTCCCTCGACCGGGTGCTGGAGGCGCTCGAGACCGACCACGACTACCTGCTCGAGGGCGGCGTGTTCACCCCTGACCTGATCGAGACGTGGGTCTCGTACAAGCGCGAGAACGAGATCGACGCGATGCGGCTGCGCCCCCACCCGTACGAGTTCGACCTCTACTACGACATCTAAATCGGGGGTTATTGGTAGTGGTTTGATGTGGATGGATTCCCTTGTGCCCCAGGTGTTTTCAGCGTTTGTCGTCGTTGGCGAATCATAGCGGTTTTGAGTCCTGATGTGTCCCCGATGTGTCCCGACGGAGATCATCTAGCCACAGACGATTCCGGCGCGGCGGGGCGCGACAGGCCGGCGGACCTGTCGTACCTTCGTCGGCAGCGTCGTGCCCGGCGTCGGGCGCAGCGGCTGGTGGATGGCGTGTTCGGTACCGCTCGTCGGTTCTAGCGCGCCCGCGTCGGCCGCGGGTGCCGCCCGACTCTCCGTGCTGTCTCGTCGCGGGCGACGGCGAGGTGGGCGAGGCGTTGGTGTGCCGCGTCGAGGTCGTGGCCGGCACGGGCCGCGTAGGTCGCCGCCCGTGCCAGTGAACTGGTGGCGGCAGCGACGGCGGTGGCGGGGTCGGGCGCGGCGCTGAGGGCGTCGAGGCGGAGCCGGCCGTGTTGCTGCTCGGTGACGAGCCGGGAGGACAGCTGTCCGATCAGCTGCGGCAGCCGGGCTGTTGTCGCGGCCAGGGTGGCGACGATGCCGGCGGTCTCGGCGGGGCTGGACGGGCCGACGACGCCGGGTCGGGTCAGGTGGTTCAGCGCCCGGATCGCCTCGGCGGCCTGCTCGGCGAGCTGTACGAGGGTGGGCTCGGCGCCGGCAGCTCCGGTCGGGCCGGTGGCGGTCATCGCCGGCCTGCCGGGGCGGCTGCCCGGCGTGCGTGGCCGGCGGGGTGCTGGTCTGGGGTCGGGTCGTCGGCAGCTTGCTGCTGGTCGATCCAGTCGTGCAGGTCGCTGCGCCGGTAGAGGACGTGGCGGCCGGCGCGGAAGCTGCGGGGTCCGGTGCCAAGGTGGCGCCAGTAGCGCAGGGTCGCGACGGGGGCGCGTAGCAGGGCGGCGGCTTCGGTGAGGGTGAGCAGGTCCGGCTGCTCGCTGGTGGTGTGGTCGGTCATGGTCATCTCCGCGTGTCGGGGGTGGGCGTCCTGCTGCTACAGGCGCCATCCGGGGCCGTTTGGGGACAGCTGCGGCCAACTTCCTCACGCCATCTTCAGCAGCCCGCCGCCCGCAGTCCGTGACCCGGGCGGCGCGGGCCGGACCGACCCCGACGCGCCGGGCGGTGCGTGTCAGCGGCCGATGCTCGGGCCGCGCGACACGTCCAGGCTGTGCTGGTAGGGCAGGTCTTCTTCCGGAGCCGGCGGGTGGGATGCGGGCCGTTCGGCGCGGTGCGCGAAGAGCCGGCTCGCGAGTTCGGTCTCGCGCTGGCGCGCCCAGCGGTCGCCGGCCGCCGCCAGGACGCCGGCGGGGTCGGGCTGGCTGCTGATCGCGGGATCGGCGCGGAGCCGCGCGACTTGCTCGTCGGCCGTCTCGGCGCGCTGCTGGGCGGCGAGGGTCTTGGCCCGCTGGCCGAGGAGGCTTGCGGCGGCGCCGGTGTCGTAGGTGGGCAGCGACGACTGCTCGCGCAGGTCGCGTTGCGCGCCAAAGTAGGCCGAAGCGGCCGTGTCGTAGGCGGCGTGGGCCTGCTCGGCGCCGCGCAGCAGCGCTGCCTGCTCGGGGTGTTCAGCGGCGGCGAGATGCCCGGCGTGCTGGTAGAGCGCGGTGTTGACGGCGGGGACGCCGCTGGCGTAGCCGGCCGGGTAGCCGCGGACCTTCTCCAGGTCCGGGTGGGGGCCGGGGAACGCGTCGGTCCACGTGTAGGCCCACACGTCCAGCCGCATGGTCGCGTCGGCGACCCTGCCCCGGTGCACGCCGAGCCGGCCCGGCCCGGCCGCGACGACCCGCGCCCACTCCCGCGCCTCGCGCAGCTGGGCGTCCCACTGCCGGCGTAGCTGCTCGGCGATGCGCCGGGTGGCTTCGGCCAGCACGTCCGCGGAGCCGGCCGCCGCATGCTCGGCCCGCTCCTTCGCACCACGAGCGATCTGGTAGCGGTCTTCGAGGGGGCGCAGGATCTGCTGGCTGTGCTCGTACCAGGTCGCGTGTGCTTCGGTGGTCGCCAGCCGGTGCTCACTGTTGCGCTGCCAGTAGTGCGCGTCCTCCTGCTCGGTCCACGCGGCGAACAACTCGCCCAGGACCGCCTCGAGCCGCTCACCGTCCGCGGCCGGCGACGCGGGCGCGAATGCGGGTGCGACGTCGGGGCCGTAGCGGGCGACCTCCAGATCGGCCTGCTCGGCGGCCTTCGCGGGGCCGAGGTCGGCCTTGTCGCGCGCGAACACCGTGATCCACGCCTCCCGCGCGTCGTCGACGCTGTCGGCGACGAGGTGGGCGGTGTTGTGTTCGCGGCCGCGGGTCATCCCCACGTACGCCGACGCCGCACCCGTGTGCTCCCCGACGACGAGGTGGGCGGTGGTTACGGTGTCGCCCTGCACCCCGTGCACGGTGGACGCGTACGCCAGCTCCACGTGCTCGGCCACGTAGTCGGCGGGCAGCGACCGAACGACGCCCCGTGCAGCAGTGTCGGTGCCGGACAGGTCGGGAGCGACGAGCAGGCTGTCGTCGCGTTCGACGGACACGACCCGCCAGGTGTCCCGGTTCGCCACCCCCAGGTCGCGGTCGTTGCGCCGCGTCGCGACCCGGTCCCCCATCCCGATGCGTTGCCCCGCCCGCGTCGTGACCACGACAAGATCGTCGACGCGGAAGGCGTCGGCCAGCCTTTCCCGGATCGCGGCGTTCAGCTCGGCGGCCTGCTCGCGGGTGTCGACGATGTTGGCGATTCGTTGACCCTGGGCGTACCCGTCGGCCGCGAGCCGGGCAACCGTGGTCTGCAGGGCGCCCGCGTCCGCGTACAGCCGGACCTGCCCGCGGGCCAGCAGCGCGTCGAACACGGCGCCCGGATCGGTGGCGGTCCGCATCGCCAACGTCAGGTCTGCGTACTCGACGTCCGGGATCGTGACCACCGGACTGGTGTCGTCGGGGCTGGGGGTGACGAACCGGTGCACGGTATCGAGGGTCAGGTGCGCACCGGGGTCGACCTTGTCGGCGGCGAGGTCGAGGACACCGCCGCGGCCGACCGCGGCCAGCTGATGCCGGTCGCCGACCAGCGCCACCCGCACCTGACATTCGTCGGCGACAACGAGCAGAGCGCGGGCGGTGTCCTGATCGCACATGCCCGCCTCGTCCACGACCAGCAGATCCCCCGGCCGCAGCCGGGCCGCCTGCTCCGGGCCGGCGTAGGTGCGCCCGGTGCGGGGGTCGGCGTCGCCGACGGCCAATCGGCTCCAGGGACCGTCGTCGGTCCAGCGCCAGCCGTGCTGGTAGGCCAGCCACGCCGCCGACCCCGCGACCGCGCCAGTCTGGTCGGCGGCGACGCGGGCCGCCTTCAACGACGGCGTCACCACCACCATCTCGTGGCCAAACAACCTGACCGCCTCGCGGGCGGCGTGCAGGGTGGCGGTCTTCCCCGCGCCGGCCGCGCCCTCAACAACCATCAGCGCACGGCCCCGGTCAGCGAGCACGGCGGCCACCGCGGCCTGGCCCGCGTCCAAGCCGAACGGGTCCTGAATGATCGCGGGCTGCAGGGGCGGCACCGGTACGTCCAGCGGTGTCACCCCTCGGTTGACCGATGTCATCCCTACTGGGGGCGGTGTCACCCCTTCGATCCGAGGGTCCACCGGCTCGTCGAGCCCGGCGTCGGCGGTGGCGCGCCGCACGAGCCGCTCGACCAGCTCTGCTTCGACATCGAGCACGGCCGGGGAGGTCCACGCCCGGACGTGCTCCGGCACCCCGCCCCGGTCCAGCAGCCGAACACAACGATGCAGGGCGCGGGTGGTGAGGTCTTCGGCCAGCTCGCCGCGCACGCCGACGTCGGAGACGATGCCCGCCTCGGCGATCAGCACTTCGACCTGCCCGCGGATGTCAGCCGGGTTCCACGCGGACCGGGCCGCACCCAACCGGTCCAGCACATCCGCGGCCGCCCGCTCCCGGTCGAGCACGCCGACCGGCGTAGGCGCCAGGACGACCGGCCGGTCGGGTTCCCGGTAGCCGACGGCGGTAAGTTCGGCGAGCCAGCGGGCTGTCAGTTCTTCTCCTGGCTGGGGCGTGATCTTGTCGGGGCGACCGTCGGCCCACGCCCGCCGATCCCACGACCGGCGCAACGAGGGGCCGGGAGTCTCGCCAGGATGCGCCACGCGCCAGTCGGCCTCGTACCGGTCGATGTTGCGGCCGATCTGCCGGGCGCGGGCGCTGAACGCGCCCACATATCCGGCGAGCTGCCGGATCTCCCCGGCCGGGCCGAGGGTGTAGCCGTGGGCGGCCAACGCGCCGCGGAACACCGGGTCACACGCCACTGCGGCGTGCCCGATGCCGTTGAGCGCGGTCAACGAATCGCGAACGCCGACCGTGTGCAGTCCCCGCCACCCCCCGCCCGCGGCCAGCACGCGGGCATTGACCTGCAGGTGCAGGTGCCGGTGTGGATCGCCCGCCCGTGACGTGCGGTGCGCGACCGTCACCGCCTCCAACGTCTCGACCGGCACCTGGACCTGCCCGCCGCGCGGACCCACCCGCGTCGTCGCGTGCGCCGCGAGCCAGCCGACGATCCGCTCGGCGGCGCGGTCCTGCGCGGCGTCGTAGGCGGCGGCGACATCCTCATGCAGGGCCGCGGCGAGCGACCAGGATTTCGGCCCGTTCACCACCACCTCCACGAACCGCACCGCATTGCCGTCCGACCGCAGCCGGCCCCGCGCCACGCCGGTGTCCGGGTCGAGCCCGCCAACCCAGGCTTCGTACCCCTCGCCCGCCAACGGCGCCAGCTCCACCACCCGGCCGTCGCCCGCGGTGTAGCGGCGGGCCAGGCCGCTGCCCTCGGCCAGGTAGTAGTCATCCGCCCGGCCCCGATCGGCCTCCACATAGCAGCGCGCCCCGGCCGGCGAGCCCGCATAGACTTTCATCCCACCGTGCAATTACCAACACCCACCAATAGCAGCCAACTATTACACCTAAGAATGCGAAGGGACCCCGCCGAAGCAGGGTCCTGTCTACCTCCATTGGTAGCATGCGTGCCGTCTTATGGTAAAGAGGTTGGACGGTGTTGTTTCAAGATTTTTGGACGGTGTGGTCTGACTTGTTGCGTGGTGATTAGTGGATGCTATTGATTGCTGGAGGTGAAGGTCAGGAAGGAGATCGTGAGATCCTGCGGCACTCCGTCGAGTACAGCGCCGCCGGACTGGCCGAACTGGTCGAGGTACTCGCCGCCGGGTGCGCCGAGGTCGCGATCGAGCGCCCCGACGGTCCGGTCGTCGACGCCCTGCTCGCCGCTCGCCTGACGGTCATGGTGATCAGCCCGAACCAGGTCAAGAACCTGCGCGGGCGTTACGGCTCGCCGGGCAACAAGGACGACCGGTTTGACGCGTCCGTGCTCGCCGACACGCTGTCGCACCGACCGCCCCGGGCTGCGCCCCCTCGTCCCCGACGCTGAGGCGACCTTTGCGTTGCGCCGCGCCGTGCGTGCCCGCCGCGACCTGGTCGCCCGCCGCGTCGCAGCCGCCAACCAAGTGCGCGCGCAACGCGGTGCCTGGCGCGGTCGGCCTGTTCGCCGATATCGACTCGGCGATAGGTCTGGCGTTCCTGACCCGCTTCCCACGCAAGAGCCCGACTGGCTTATCCCGACCCGGCGCCTGGCCGCCCAAACAACTGCGCGACGCCGTCTGCGACTTCGCCGGCGACTCCCGACGAGCCAACCCCTCGACCGCCGACCTCTACAGCCGGGCCCGCGCCAGAGGCCACGACCACCCCCAGGCCACCCGCATCCTCGCCCGCGCCTGGCTCAACATCCTCTGGCACTGCTGGCACGATCGCGTCCCCTACCACCCCACCCGACACCGCGGCCTCCAACGCCTCCTCGAACAAGATCGATCCACGGCGGCTTGACACAGGGCTTCTCATCCATGGCCGTCCAACGACCATACGGAGATCCTCGGAGCAGGCTCCCTTGACAGCGCATCCAGGCCGTGGTAATCCAACCGAGCCAGCTAGCCGCTGGCCGAGGAGCGTGCCTCATGATCCATTTCGGGCATCGTGGGCGATTGGGCAAGTGGTGGCTGTTGGCGGGCTGCGGGTTGCTGGTGGCTTCTGCGCTGACTGTCCTTCTGAGCGTGCTCGTGCCAGGACGTTCCCACGGCAACAATGCGGTGGTCGTCGCACAAGCGCTCCCCCCGCACGCTGTTGCGGCTGGCACTCCAACCCCAACTTCCGTGGACTGCCTTCCGGGTATGCCTGCGGCGAAATGTGCCTACATAGCGACCGCTCAGGCCCCTCCGCCACCTCCGACGCCATCGGGATCGCCGCCTCCGCTTCCGTCGATAAGCTGTGGTCCAAACTTCTTTAGCACCACGACGCGACAGATGCTGTCAGCAAGGACGGGCGATCCCGGAGTCTGCCTTCGGGCTAGCTCCGGAACTGAGTGGATTCTTGTGGCTAGCGGCTGGGTCACGGCTCCGCAATCCGATGCGTCGGCGACAGCGACGCCTGGCAATGCTAGCCCGTCTGGGGGGTTTGTCGCGGTCGACTATTGCGCGGCAACAGACGCCACGTGTCTCGACCCTAATGCTCCCCACAGTCTCACGAATTTTCACGCCTCGTACCCGCCGACCGGCTCTGATCGCGGCCCATTGCAGTGGATGGCCAGTGTGAATGGAATTGCTAATCACCGCATCTACTTCTCTGCCGCTGGCTGCGAAACGTTCATCGTGGATACCGCAACGCTGACTTGGTATCCGAGTGACGCGGGCCACCCGGGCCCAGCATTCTTGAGTGAGCCGACTCGTTCGGGCTCGTCCGCGCTTCAGAGTTCTCCGCCCGCTCCTGTAGCGACGTGCGGCGATGGGGAATGACGGTGAACCACGTACGCCGGCCATCGCGGGCTTGACGGAACCACCTACAAGCTGGGACCAACCTGACGACCGAGACCCGGAGAGGCGGCATCTGCGATGCCATCGAAGCGTGCCAAGCGTCACCTCATGAGGAGGCTATCCGGCAGAGCGGTGGTTGTCGCGACACTGCTCTCCGTTGGCGCGTGCCTTGCTCTGCATGGAGCGGGACATGTTGCCACGCCCGAGAATTTGGCGCCACTCGCTGCGACCCAAGATCCGACTCCTAGCATCGACATGCTCGACTATGCGCCATCGAGCCCATTCCCGTGGGCTTATGCATCTGCGGGAATCGTCGAGGGCGAGGAGTCAGTTTGCTATCCAGGCACCCAGTACGACGAAGCAAACATCATATCCGCCACGGAGACCGCAATCACTCAAGGCTATGACGTCGTGACCGAGCTTTCACCGTACAATTGTAACGCGAACACGTCCATCGATGCTTATATTGCAGAGGTTAATGACATAATCACTGCGATCAAGGATTATCCCGGCGCGCAGTCGCAGTGGCAAGGAATCATGTTGGACGAGGAAAACTGGTTTGGATATAGCCCGAATGATTTTGAGGTCCTCAATTACTATACATACTCTCTAATCTCCCAGGTCACTGGCATAGCCTGGTGGTTCACTCAGAATCGTCCATCCAATTACTCCTTGGCCACTTACAATGCTCTGATCGGAAGCTCATGGCAAGTCCCACAGGTCTATGCTTCGGACGATCCACCGATCCTCAATAGTGAGTGCTCGACATATAACTACTGTTCCGAAGCCATAACAATTGACCAGCAGCTAAACCCCTCAGGGTGCTATAACAGTTATGTGTGTGCGAGTGAGCAGATTTGGGGTTATCTGTGGAATCTGTGGCTAAGAACCGGCTGGTTTGCCTATTTTGTTGCGGTTTGAGCGCATTAGTTAGACAGTAAAGGTCACGATTGCATCGAGCCGCGACAAGAGAATCGAAGCGGTCACCCGGGCGAACCGTAGATCGAGCAGTTCGGTTTGCGTCGAGTCTCTACGGGAGCCATTGTCAAGCGTTCAAGCCCATGGTCACGCTTCCGTAGCGAGGGTTTCGTATCAATCCCAGCTGCCCGCGTGACAATCCTCGACCGGACACGATTCGTGCTGAACGACTCAAGTATGGGCGCAGCGGTGCCCGTACGACCGATGTCCAAGTTGGGTAGCGGAAAACCTTGGCGTTCGGCCATGGGATGATGTAATGGCGACCGGCTGACCGAGTTGATCTCCGTCGGTCCGCAAAGAGTCCGCATGAAGTCCGCAAACGCTCCTACCTGATCATGAATGCCCAACGAGTACCGCAATGTGTTTTCGCAGTTCACAAGGCAGACTCGGCCGACGAGCAGGAGAGTATCCAAGGCCGCGGCTCGCCCTTTCAATGCGCAGCTGCAAGTCGATCGCCGAGCAGCGCCGCACGCCGTCGCCATCTCCAGGTACAGCGTCGGGCTCCCTGACCAACGACGTCCGCCGACGACGCCCACCGGAGCAGCCGCGCGACGATATCCGTGAATCCGGCGATGCCGGTACGCTTGCCGTGTGTCCAGCACTCGTGTCCAAGAGCGTCGCTCTGCGGCGACTGTCGAAGCCCACTCGACTCGCGAGCAGGCGATCGACGAGTTCTTGGCCGAGACTGACGCGGAGTTCGGCCCAGTGCCTGACGAGGTGCTCGCTGAGGTCCGCGCCGCGTGGCCCGAGTAGTCCTCGACGCCGGTGCTGTCCTGGGCGCGGCACATGGCAGTCAGCGCGCTCGGGCCGCGATCCGCGTCGCTCGCGAGCGCGGCGACGATCTGGTCGTCCCCGCCGTTGTCGTGGCAGAAGTGGTCCGCGGCAAGACCTCGACCGACGTCAACGTCGATCGTGCACTCAAAGGGCTGCGCCAGGTGCCATCGACACCTCGGAAAGGGCGCGTGGCCGGTCAACTGCTCACCGGACTCACCGGGCCGAGCACGGTCGATGCGCTGGTCATGGCCGAGGCTCTCTTGTCCGGAGGCGCGGCCGTCGTCGTCACCACGGACCGGGCGGACATGAACGCCCTCCTCGCCAGCGCCGCCGGCATCCCTCGTCTGCGGAGCTCGGCGGCTCGAGTGACCGTCCTGGCGGTGTGAGACCGAAGTCGCAATCGGAGGCAACGAATCGCGGGACACGGGTGCGAAGCGTCCCGCGCATCGTGGGCTGCTGGGCCGAGGCTGCCACTGAGCCCCGCGGAAGTCAGGGGTTCGTGCCACCATCGCAGCCGCGGTCTCGGCGCCCCAGTTGCCTGCCGAGTCCATACCCGGGAGGTCACCGATGGCCAGCACCGACAAGCGTGAGCGCGATGGACAGACCAGTTGGCGGGTCCGCTACCGCGATCCGTCCGGAGCGCAGCGCAACAAGTCGTTTGTGCGGAAGGTCGACGCGGCAGCGTTCGCGGCGACCGTCGAGGCGGACAAGCTGCGCGGCGCGTACATCGCGCCGAACGCGGGTCGCCTCACGTTCAAGGAGTACGCCGACGGGTGGTTGGAGCGGCAGACGTTCGGCCGCTCGACGCGCGATGCCGTGGCGCTGCGGCTGAGGCTGCACGTCTACCCGATGCTCGGAAGCCTTCGCCTCCAGAACGTGAGGGCGTCCACGATCCAGGCGTGGCTACGCGGCCTTGGAAGGCTGGCGCCGAGCTACCAGCGTGCGATCTACGTCGATGTCTCGGCGATCTTCGCAGCTGCAGTCGACGACGAGCGGCTGGCCAAGAACCCGTGCCGGGCCGGCTCGGTCAAGAGGCCGCGGGTGGAACAGCGCAAGGTCGTGCCATGGCCAGCGGAACGGGTGCTCGCCGTCCGCGATGCGCTGCCCGAGCGGTACGCGATCGTCGTCGCACTCGGCGCCGGACTCGGTCTGCGTCAGGGCGAGATGTTCGGCCTGTCCCCCGACGACGTGGACTTCCTGCGCGGCGTGGTCCACGTACGTCGGCAGGTCAGGCTCTACAGTGACGGTCGGCAGGTGTTCGCGGCGCCCAAGCACCGCAGGGACCGCGACGACCCGCGGGAGGTCCCGCTGCCGGCATCGGTGCGAGACACGCTGGCCGCCTACCTCGCGGCGTGGCCGGCCCAGACCGTCGAGCTGCCGTGGTCGGAGACGGACGGCGAGCCGGCCACCGTACCGTTGATCGTCACGTCGCGGGAGCACAAGGCGATGAACCGAAACTACTTCAACGCCCACGTCTGGAAGGCGGCGCTGAGGGTGGCCGGTGCTGAGCCGTCCCGCGAGAACGGCTGCCACGCCCTGCGCCACTTCTACGCGAGCGTCCTCCTCGACGCCGGCGAGTCGATCCGAGCCGTAAGTGACTACCTGGGCCACCGCGACCCCGGCTTCACGCTGCGGACGTACACGCACTTGATGCCGGCGAGCAGCGAACGGACGCGCCGGGCGGTCGACGACGCTCTCTCATGTGTCCCCGATGTGTCCCAAGGGTCCAAAGCTCGCCCGTAACCCCCCTTTTCATCAGGTCTTTCGGGTTGGTTCGCCCTCTACTACGACATCTGACCTGCTGCTCTCTGATCGCGGCTCTAGCCTTGCGAGGCCTGCCGGCCACAAGGTGACCGCAAGCGCATAGACAACGAGGCCGCTGTCGCGCCCGTTTGTCGGGGCTTCGTGCGACGATCAACACGCCGCCGCAAACCTCGTCACATGACGGGTGCTGCTACGTCAGGAATGACGAGGCCAGCCATGCGAGGAAGGAGCCTCCGATGACGGCACTCTTCGACACATCCGGAGTCCCCGACCGCTTCACGGCTCCGCTCTACACTCTGGCCGAGGCTTCGCAGTTCCTGGGCGTCTCGAACTCGACCTTCTCGAGCTGGGCACGCGGCTATCGCAAGCACCGCGACGCCGCGGCTGACGTGGTGGGCGCGCCGATCCTCACCACGGTGCGGAAAGCGGCCGGGCCACGTTCCCCGATGGTGCCCTTCGTGGGCCTCGCGGAAGGCCTCGTGCTCGCCGGGATGCGTCAGGCGGGTGTCCCCCTGCAGCGCATCCGGCCAGCGTTGACCGAACTCGAACGACAGTTCGGTGTGGCCAACGCGCTGGCCAGCCAGCGGCTCTACACCGACGGGGCGGAGGTGCTCTACGACTTCGCGGACAGCGCCGATGACGAGACCGCGTCCGCGCTGCGGCATCTCGTCGTCGTACGCAATGGTCAACGGGTTTTCGTCGAGGTGATGGCGCAGTACCTGCAGCGCATCGCCTTCGATGCTGAAGGGTGGGCGCGAATGCTACGGCTCCCGGGCTACGACGTCGCCGACGTCATCGTTGACCCTTCACGGGGTTTCGGGCAGCCGATCTTCGAGCGCGGCGGGGCCCGAGTGCAGGACGCGCTCGAGATGTTCCGGGCCGGCGAGACGCTCTCGATGGTGGCCAAGGAGTACCGGGTTCCACTGGAGCAACTGGAGGACGCTGTCCGCGTCGCGATACCCCACGCCGCATGACCCCGGCGGTCGGGCACCCGGCAGGGCTACCCGACCTGCTGCTCGACCGCAGCCTCGGGAGTGTCCAAGTCCCACGCATCCTGCGCGCCGCGGGTCTCCGGCTTCAAACCCTCGTCGACGTGTACGGATCCCCCGACGATGAACGGATCGAGGATCCTGACTGGCTGCGGCACGCCGGGGAGCACGGGTGGGTCGTGTTCATGAAGGACCAACGCATTCGCTACCGCGAGGTGGAGCGGGCAGCTGTGCAGGACAGCAATGTCCGAGCCTTCTGTCTGAGCAGTGGCAATCTGAGGTCGTCCGAGATGGCTGGGCACTTCCTTGCACGCCTCGATGCGATCACGGCGGCTTGCGCCGAACCCGGCCCGTTCCTGTACTCCGTGACCCGGTCGGAGATCCGCCGGATCGACCTCTGACGTCAGTCACCGTCGGCACCCCACCGGACGCGCCACGTGCGCTCCTCACTAGCGGGCATGGCCGCGAACGGACGCCGCGCACAATCTTGATCGGACGCTGACCGAACTCGTACCCGACCGGGTGAAGGTCGTCCATGATGGAGCTGGCGAAGGGAGCCGTGCGCATGGACGGACCATCGAGCGCGACACTGCGGGGGCTGCTGGTGCGAGCCCTGGCAGTCACCGCACTCATCCCGGCGGTGATCCACTTCGCAGTCGCCGGGGAGCACTTCTCCGAGTACTGGGCCTTCGGGGTCTTCATGCTGGTGGTCGCCTGGCTGCAGTTGGCGTGGGCCATCGGGCTGCTGGTGCGGCCGAGCCGCCTGGTCATCGCCGCCGGCGGCCTGCTCAACGCCGGCGTCGTGGCCGTCTACATCGTGACGCGTACCGCTGGCGACGTCGTCGGGCCGGACCCGCACGACGTGGAGCCGGTTGGTTTCGGGGACGCCTTCTGCACGGCGTGCGAGGTCCTTCTCGTCGTCGGCGTGGCCGTGCTGCTCGTCCGTTCCCTTCGCCGCCCCGTCCCCCAGGGCTGGGCCACCGCAGCCGTGGCCGGGACTGCTGCCCTCGGCGCGGTCCTGCTGAGCGTGTCGCTCGTCGACGGCGGCTCCGAGATGGTCATGAGCATGGGGTCGGACGACGCACCGGGCTCGGCGTCCACCGCCGCGGCTGCGTCCATGAACGGGATGGCGGGCATGACCTCGGCGGCGCTCAGCCTGCCGACCGACTCCCCGGCGGGGCCGGTCACCACGTCGATGGGCGACATGGACATGGCGGGCATGCAGATGGTGACCAGCCCGTGCACGGCCGCGCCCACCGCGGCGGAGCAGGCGGCCACCGTGAAGCTGGTCAACGAGACGTGGGCTGCCGACAAGAAGTACCGCAGCCTGGCGCTGGCCAAGGCTGACGGCTTCGCGCCCATCACGCCGAGCGGCGCCGCGGTCGTGCACTACCTGAGCCCGGCCAACTATGCGCGCGCAGCGGCCGGCGCGCCGGTGATCGACCCGGATGCGCCCCAGTCGCTGGTGTACGCGAACACCCCGGAAGGCGCGGTCCTCGTCGCGGTCATGTACCTCGATCCGGCGAACAACACCTCGACCCCGCAGCCGGGTGGATGCCTGACTCAGTGGCACGTCCACACGAACCTGTGCTTCGGCCCGGCGGGCACGGTCGTCGGGATCACGCACCCGGACTGCGCGCCCGGGACGACCCATCGCCCGACCCCGCCGATGATGCACGTCTGGTTCGCACCGATACCCGGCGGACCGACTGCCGTGGATGCGCCCGACCGGCAGGTCGTCCGGGCCGCGGAACTGGTGGGAGGCCCCCACAACGGCACTGCATGAGCCCGGTGGACCCGCCGGCCGCCAGGTGAGACAGGATGTCGTTCTCGCGGACGGTGAGCGCGCCGAACTCGGCACCGCTGCGCGCCACCATCGGCGCGAGCATCGTTCGTGGCGACAGATGGCGCACGAACGACCAGAGCCCGCCGAAGAACACCAGCTCGACCGCCGTCAACAGCGCAGAGCAGCCGACCCGTACCTGCGCGATCCGCAGTGAGTTCGAGCTGCTGGGATCCCGTGCATAGTTGGCGAGAGCCGCACCCGACAACGCGTCGGGGCCACCGAGCACCGGTCCCAGCACGATGATGCAGATCGCCATGACCAGACCGGCGAGTCCTGTCGCCGTGAGCGACCCTGTTCTGGTGTGCGCGGACACCTGTGCTCCCTCGTCCCGTCGGTGGAGCGAGCCTGCGACACTGGGCTTCCCGGGCGCACGAGTAAAGGTCCCGAACGGGCCCGGAAGATCTCCCGGCCGACGACTAGCCGGTAGCAGCCGCGTAGAAGCGCTCGAGCTCGCTGCGGGTGTCCGGACCGCAGGGCTGGTAGACGATCTCGGTCACGCCGCGGGTGCCCAGCTCGTCGACCCGCCGGCGGATCTCGCGAGGCGTGCCGCTGACGGTGACCTCCCGCAGCATCGCGTGCGCCCCCGAATCCCAGGCCGCCTGGTCTGCCTCGTTGAGCGCAACGCAGTGCCCGGAGTGCACGATCAGGTGGCGGCGCTCCGCAGGAGCGGCGTTCACGACGGCCAGCCACTGCTCGCCCCCGGGCAGGCGCGTCACCGCATCGGGACCGGCGAACGCATACGCCCCGTGGTACGCAAGCGCCCACCCCGGGCCGGCGCACACCCGCGCATGGTCCGAGCCGGTGTCCTCCCCCTCGTCGAGCACCGTCCCCCACGTCAGGTACGGAACCCACCCGTAGGCCGTCGCGAACTCCGGGACCTGCGAGGTGGCGAACAGGCCGTCGGCCAGTTCCTGGGCGACCGCGTTGCCCTTCGGGCCAAGCGCGCTGATCAGCACGGGCACGTCGACCGGCCGGGCGGGCGCGTGCCCGTGCGGGTGCAGCATCCGCATCTGCGCGCCCTCCCACTCGACGGTCTCGCCGCGCAGCAGCCCGCGGTAGGCCTGGATGTACGAGCGCATGTACGCCCACGTGATCGCCCCGTAGCCCAGGGCGCGACGGCCGCTGAATCCGGTACCGAACGCGACCGCGACCCGGCCGGGGGCCAGCGCGACCAGCGTGGCGGTCGCCGCGGCGTTGACCATCGGGTGCCGCAGGCTCGGGATCAGCACGCCCGGACCGATTCCGATGCGCTCGGTCCGCTCCGCCGCGAGGGCGAGGGTCACCCACACGTCCGGACTCTGCTGCGGGGTGTCGTACACCCACGCCCGCACGTAGCCGATCTCCTCGGCCACGGCGATGTCGTCCGGCGTGCTGAGTGCCGTCGGAAAGGCACAGGAGACGTCCACGGCGGTCCTCCCCGTCGTCGGTGGCAGGCCGTCAGGGACGGCCGGCGCGCGGCGCGTCGACCCGAATGGCCACGATGGCTCCCTCGCGCGCCGACCGGCGCGCCTCCTCCTGGAAGTCCGGTGCAGTACAGGCGAACAGGGTGCGTCCGTCCGACCCGCCGAGCATGCAGGCGAAGACGCCCGTACCCACGTCGATCGACTCGGCGATGTCACCGCCCTCGCGGACGCGCAGCAGCCTGCCGCGCTGCGCGTCCGCGATCCAGAGCGCACCGTCGGCGTCCAGGCAGCAGCCGTCCGGGGCGACCACGACCGCGGCCAGGGCGACGCCCAGGTCGCCCGACGGGGGGAGGTCGCCGAACTGCGCCCACGTGCGGCGGTTGGTGAGACCGCCGTCGTCGGTGATGTCGAAGGCGCTGACCCGGTTGCCGAACGTCTCGTCGACGAGCAACACCCCCTCGTCGCTGATGACGCTGCCGTTGGGGAACCACATGTCGTGAGCGACCACCGTGACGGTGCCGTCCGGGTCGACCCGGAGCAGGTCCGCCGACGCGAGCCCGGCGCCGCCCATCAGGTCGAAGCCGAAGTTGCCGACGTACGCCCGGCCCTGGCCGTCCACGACCATGTCGTTCGGGTGACCGCCCACGTACGGGCCCAGATCAGCGTGGGTCACGAGGGACCCGTCCGGCTCCTGGCGCAGGAGTCTCCGGTCGCGCATCGACACGACCAGCATCCGGCCGTCCGGCAGCCAGCCGAGGCCCGAGGGCTGGTTCGGCACCTCGGCCTCGGTCCGCAGGTCGCCGCCCGACTCGCTGACCGACAGCACCCGCTCGGTGTAGAAGTCCACGAACCACAGCCGGTCCAGGTGCCAGCGCGGGCACTCGGAGAACGACAGGCCGTCCGTCACGGTCACGATCTCGCGGCTCATCGCAGCCTCCTCGGTGCGCGAACAACGACGCGCGCTGTGCCCCGTGTCTACTCCCCGCCGCAACGCCACGCGGAAAAGTGCCCGGGTCCGCGCTTGCCGCACGACTCTGGGGGCAGAGGGGCCGACGTGAGTCACACGAACCGGTGGACCCGATGAGCCGCCGCGGAGCCCTGTTCGACGTCGACGGCACGCTGGTCGACTCGTCGTACATCCACGCGGTCTGCTGGTGGCAGGCGCTTCGTCAGGCCGGTCACGACGTCCTGACCTCGTCGATCCACCGCGCCATCGGGATGGGCTCCGACCGGCTCGTGCCGCACGTGCTCGGTGACGACACCGACGCCGACATCGACGCGCTGAAGGCCGCGCACGCGGCGATCTACTCCACCTGGTGGCCTTCGCTTCGGGCCCTGCCGGGCGCCGCGGACCTGCTGCGCTCGGCGAAGGAGGCCGGGCTGGTGACCGTCCTCGCGACGTCGGCGTCGAAGCGCGAGCTCGCCGTGCTGCGGCGCGTTCTCGCCGCGGACGCGTGGATCGACCACGCGACCAGCGACGCGGACAGCGACGCCAGCAAGCCCGCACCGGACCTGGTGCAGGTGGCGCTGGCGACGGCCGACCTCGAGCCGCAGGACGCCGCCTTCGTCGGCGACGCCGTGTGGGACGTGCACGCCGCGTCCGGCGCCGGTGTCCGCTGCATCGGCCTCGAGTGCGGCGGCAGTAGCGAGGCCGAGCTGCGCGAGGCGGGCGCGGCCCAGGTCTACCGCGATCCCGCCGACCTGCTGGCGCACTGGGACGACAGCCTCCTCGGCCGCGGAGCCGTCACCTGATCGGTGCTGCACGTTCGCCGGATCGGCGGCGGG
Organism: Mycobacteriales bacterium; assembly: GCA_036379355.1. GTDB lineage: Bacteria > Actinomycetota > Actinomycetes > Mycobacteriales > CAJCIY01 > CAJCIY01. The sequence goes on from DASVGV010000112.1 coordinate 27,981, forward strand.
GCAGGGCACGGGGATGACCGCGTACGGATACACCCTGATGACCGAGCAGTCCGCGCCCACTTCTCTCGTCGAGGACGCGGTCGCCGCCGAGGCGGCGGGGTTCGACTTCGCCGTGTCCAGCGACCACTTCAACCCCTGGCTCGAGAGCCAGGGGCACGCGCCCAACGCCTGGCCCGTGCTCGGCGCCGTCGCGCACGCGACCGAGCGCCTCGAGCTGATGACGTACGTGACCTGCCCGACCATGCGCTACGAACCGGTCGTCGTCGCGCAGCTGGCGTCCACGGTGGCCCTGCTGTCGAACGGCCGGTTCCGGCTGGGGCTGGGGGCGGGCGAGAACCTGAACGAACACGTCGTGGGCCGCGGCTGGCCTTCGCTGGGCGAGCGGCACGAGCGGTTCGCCGAAGCGCTTGCGATCATCAAGCCACTGCTGGCCGGCGAGGTCGTCGACACCGTGGGGCGCCACTACCGCGTGGCGTCGGCGAGGCTCTGGGATCTCGCCGAACCCCCACCGCCGGTGGGCGTCGCCGTCTCCGGCAAGAGGTCTCTCGCGATCGCGCGGGAGCATGCCGACTTCCTCATCGCGGTGGAACCCGACGCAGCACTCACCAGCGGTGTCCCGCCAGAGATGGACAAGGTCGGGCAGGTACCCATCTGCTGGGGCGAGGACCACGACGAAGCGGTTCGCCGGGCCCACGACCAGTTCCGCTGGTTCGCCGGAGGTTGGGGGGTCAACGCCGATCTGCCCACGCCGCAGGCGTTTGCCGCGGCCACCAAGCTGATCTCACCGGAGCAGGTGGCCGCCTCCATCCCCTGTGGCCCGGACGTCCAACCGCACGTCGAGGCCGTGCGCGCCTTCGAGCGCGCGGGCTTCACACATGTCGCCGTCGTGCAGATCGGCGGAGAGCACCAGACGGCCTTCCTGGACTGGGCCCGGCGCGAGCTGCTCCCGGCACTGCGGTCGGGATGAAGCCGACCGCCGCGGACAGCCACCCGCCGACGGCCCTGGAACCCGGCCGTCGAAACGGGAGGTCCAGCACCACGAGCACGACGACCGCGAGGGCGGCCGCCGCGACCAGGTACCAGGGCCAGGGGCCGAGGACCGACAGCAGCGAGTCGCGCCCGGGCAGTCGCTCGAGGAAGTTGTAGTTCGCCCCGGTCAGCGCGTCGACGAGCCCCGACAGCAACATGAAGGCGGCCGTCAGGAACCAGACCCGGGGCACGGCGCCGTCCCGGGGACGAAGTCGGCGCCCGACCACGAGGAACAGCGCGGTGACGACGATGCCGACGTGACCGACCACGTACTCGAGGAACTGCAGGTGCGGGAACGACGCCGTCAGATCCGGGGTGGCGACCGCCTGCAGCGTGCCTGCAAGACCCCAGAAGTAGGTCAGCTCGACCACCGGCCACCACCGCGGCCGGATCAGTGCGACCGCGGCGAGGATCAATGCGACGTCGCACAGCGGGAACGGCAACGACCGCTGCACTGTCCACGAGCCGTCGACGAGCGGGTCGATGAGGAAGACCGCGGCGTCGGCGAGCAGCACGGCCGCGAGCAGCCAGCCGGCGACGTCGACCCAGCGGCCCGGCCGGCGGCGCGCACCGACACACAGGCCCGTGCAGACAGCAGCACCGATCGCGACCGCGACCCAGTACGCCACCGTCCTACTCGCCGCCTCCCGGAGTGCCCACCGCGATCATGCGCGTCACCGACCGGCGCGCCCGGTCGGCGATGTCCGACGGGACCTGCACCTCGTCTCGCCCCTCCCGCAACGCCCGCAGCAGCAGCTGGGGCGTCGTCATCTTCATGAAGCGGCAGGAGGCGTCGCTGTTCATCGGGATGAACCGCGTGCCCTGGTTCGCCTTCCGCAGCTGGTGCAGCATTCCCACCTCGGTCGCGACCAGCGTCTCGCGGGCGGTGCTGCGAGCGGCGGCGGACACCATGCCGCTGGTCGACAGCACGTGCGTCCGTTCCGCGGGAAGCTCCCCGGTGCTGGCCAACCACAGGGTGGAGGTGGTGCAGCCGCACTCCGGGTGCACGAGAAGGTCGGCGTCCGGGTGTTCGGCCACCATCCGGCGCACGTCGGTGGGCGTGATGCCGGCGTGGACGTGGCACTCCCCCATCCAGATCTTCATGTTCTGCCGGCCGGTCTGGCGGCGGACGTGCTCACCGAGGAACTGGTCGGGCAGGAAGAGGATCGGCGTGCCGGCGTCGATCCCGGCGACGACCTGGACGGCGTTGGACGACGTGCAGCAGATGTCGCACTCCGCCTTGACCGCGGCGCTCGTGTTGACGTACGCGACCACCACCGCGCCGGGGTTCTCGGCCTTCCAGGCCCGCAGGTCGTCCGCGCTGATGGTGTCCGCGAGCGAGCAGCCCGCGGCCGCGGTCGGGATGAGGACGGTCTTGTCGGGGCTCAGCAGCTTCGCGGTCTCGGCCATGAAGTAGACGCCGCAGAACACGATCGTGTCGGCGTCGGTCCGCGCCGCCAGTCGCGACAGGCCGAGCGAGTCCCCGACGTGGTCGGCCACGTCCTGGATCTCCGGGCGCTGATAGTTGTGGGCCAGGACCACGGCGTTGCGCTCGCGCGCCAGTCGCCGTACCTCGTCCTGCCAGCCCGTTTCGGGCTCAGCGGTCACGGACGCCTGCCCGTCCGCGGTCACCGCGTCCATGAAGGCCAGGCTAACAGCGCGCGCGGGTCGCGACCTCGGCGCAGCGCCCGCCCTCCGGTGACCATCAGTGCGGGCCGTTCTCCGCGCCCGGATCGCCCAGGTTGCCGAGGAAGACCAAGGACGTGGTCGCGCGGACGGCGCGTATCGACCCGGTGGGGACGACGGCTGTGGCGCCCGCCGAGACACGGATCTCGTCGCCGTCGACGAGGACGACACCCTCACCCTCGAGGATGTGGAAGCACGCGGCCGGGCCAGGATGCTCGGGCAGTCCCTGACCGGCGGCCAGCGCGACCAGCACCACCTTCAGCTCGGCCGACTCGTGCAACAGGGTCACGTCGGGTCCCTCCTCCCGCACCTGCACGACCGTCCGCCAGTCCGGCCACACGCTCGCCGCCGTCGTCGTCATGGCTGCTCCTTCCCTGCGGCGCTCTCCGCGCCTGCGTTCCCCTTTCCACAACCTAACTTGTGATCAATAACCGCGCGGACGTAGCGTGGAGTCAGGCCGACACGCGAAGGACAACGGAACGGAGAGCCGATCGGCCCGAGCGACGGCTCCTGGCCTCCTTCCCCGATAGCGGAAGGAGCCGGCATGGCTGCCGCCCTCGATCATCGTGACGGGCGGCCACGGCCCCGACCCGTCGCTCGGCTCTGGAACCGCCAGCTGCACGCCTACCCGAACAACCCGGTGCGCTACACGTCGCTGGCGATCGTCGTCCTCGTCACGATCGTTTTGTACTACGAGCAGTACCTCGCCGGCGGCGTGGCCACGCAGATCCTGCGGGACGTGCACATGTCGTTCCTGTTCTACGTGAACGCCACCGTGCTGGCCTCGGTCGCCGGGGCGATCGCGTCGGGGATTGCGGGTCTCGCCGACCGCTATGGGCGGGCGAACATCGTCGTCGCGGGCGTTCTCGTCACCTCGTTGCTCGTCCTTGTCGCCGTGCCCGCCGTACACACGCAGTGGCCGTTCGCCGTCATCGTCGTGGCGATCGGTTTCGTCGAGGGGATCATCCTCGTGGCGACGCCGGCTCTGATCCGAGACTTCAGCCCCCAGCTGGGTCGCGCCTCGGCCATGGGGTTCTGGACTCTCGGGCCGGTGATCGGCTCCCTCGTGGTCAGCGCCACCGTGACGCCGACGTTCAAGGGCGCCCGGGCGGCGAACGCCTTCGGCTGGTTCTGGGAGTACCGGCTCTGCGGCATCATCAGCCTCGTCGTCTTCGCGATCGCCCTGGTGGGCCTGCGGGAGCTGTCCCCCGCCCTGCGCGACCAGCTGATGGTCTCGGAGAAGGACCGGCTGCTCGTCGAGGCACGTGCCAAGGGCATCACGGCCGCGCAACTGCAAGAGGGCGCCCGCAACCCGTTCAAGCAGATGTTCCACGTCGACGTGATCGGCTCCGCGTTCGCGATCAGCGTGTTCCTGATCATCTACTACATCGCGGTCGGCTTCTTCCCGATCTTCTTTCAGACCGTCTTCGGATACACGGCCTCGCAGGCCAACGGCATGGGCAACTGGTTCTGGGCGTTCGACGCGGGCGGCCTCATCGTGGTGGGCTACCTGTCCGACAAGACCCGGGTCCGCAAGCCGTTCATGATCGTCGGTGGGGTCTGCGCCGTCGTGTGCACGCTGATCTTCTCGCTGCACAGCACCGCCGCCGGGACCACGAAGACGTACGCCGCCACCCACGTCTTCATGATCACGATTCTCGTCCTGCTCGCACTCTCCCTCGCGCTCGCGTACGCGCCGTGGATGGCGTCGTTCACGGAGACCGTCGAGAAGCACAACCCGGCGCTCACCGCTACGGGACTGGCCGTGTGGGGAATGATCATCCGTGTCGTGATCGCGATCGCGGTCTTCATCGCTCCGCACATCGTCAACACGGTCACCCCACTGGTGGAGAAGGGGCCGGTCCTGCAGGGCTACCTCGCGGACAGGGCGCCGATCAACACGACGGCCGGCACCACCACCGTCGGGTCGGTGTCGACCGCGGTCGCAGGGCACGCGGCCCTCGTCGCGAAGATCCAGGCCGAGGGTGCGACGTACAAGGACCAGCTGACGACCGCCGCCGCCGTCGATCCGCAGACGCTGGCCACGCTCTCGACCAACCCGGCCGACTCGGCCGCGATCGGTACGGCGCTGCGTGAGATCGCGCAGAAGCGAGGTGTGTCGCCGGCCCAGGCGCTGGATGACCTCGTCGCCCTGTCCAAGGTGCCGAAGGCGGTGACGACGCTGTTCAGCACGACGGCGCCGAAGGCGCTCGGAGCGGCGAACTTCGCCGCCCTGGTCGCCTCCCCGCAGAACCCGCAACTGGCCACGGCGCTGGCGTACCTCGCCGCCAACGGCACCGAGGTGTCGAAGGCGGCCGCCGACACCGCGGCTCAGTGGCGGAACTACTTCTGGGTGGCGATCGGCGGAGAGATCGTGTTCCTGCCGCTGGTGTTCCTGATGGCCGGCTACTGGGACCCGCGCACAGCGAAGCGAGCGGCCGAGGAGCACGAGGCGCGGATCGCCGAGGAGATGGCTGCGCTGCACAGCACGGTCTGACCGGGCCGCCGGCTGCGTCACCCCCAGCGGCGCAACAACCGCTCGGCGCCGTCGGACAGCTCCCGGACCACGTCGGCCGCGGGCCGCTCCCGGCGGACCAGGCCGACCGCCTGACCGGCGTAGACGTACGCCGTGCCGTCGCCGCGCCGTCGCTCGGTGACGAGCTCCTGGCGGGCCGCGTCGTCCGCGGCCAGGTCGCCCTCGCGCCCCACCCACCGGTCGGTGAAGGCGTTCCGCAGTGCGCGGCCACCGAACTGCGGCGGCCACGGGATGCCCTGCGCGATGTCGAAGACGCGGCTGTAGACGGTGTCCGTCTCGGCCGCTGAACAGACGGCGCCGCGGGCCGCCGCCGTGTTGGCGGCCTCCGGACAGGCCAGGAACGCGCTCCCGACCCAGGCGCCGGCGGCGCCCGCCGCCAACACGGCTGCCAGCCCTCGCGGCGTGGCGACACCTCCCGCCGCCAGGACCGGCACGTCCACGGCGTCGAGGACGCCTTGCAGGAGCGGAAGGGTCGCGACAGCGTCCAGGCCGTGACCACCCGCCTCCGCACCCCGCGCGACCAGGACGTCCACGCCGGCGCCGGCCGCGGCCCGCGCGGCGGCGACGTCAGCAACCTGGACGGCCACCAGGGCGCCGCGTTCGTGCAGGCGATCCACCCACGGCGCCTCGTTCCCGAAGCTCACCGATACCAGCCGCGGGGCTGCCGCTGCCGCCGCCTCGAACTGGGTCGGCCGTCGCTCCAGCGCCCACGCCATCAGGCCGATGCCGAACGGCTGGCCGAAGGAGCGGGCGACTTCGCTCTCCGTACGGATGACGTCCGGCTCCGTGGCGCTGCCCACACCGATCATGCCCAGCCCGCCGCCGGCCGAGATTGCTGCCGCCAGCCGGCCGCCCGCGACGCCCGCCATCGGCGCGCCGACCACCGGGACGTCGATGTCGAGCAGCTCTGTGACCGCAGTGCGCAGCATGCAGGCCATTGTCGACCGGCAAGGCCGAACCGGTGCGATGCGAGACTCGGGTCATGACCTGGATCGCCCCCACCCCCACCCACGAGGACCATCAGCCCCTCACCGGTTCCGCCCAGTCGATCCTCGTGGGCTATCTGGCAGCACAGCGCGCCGGACTGCTGAACGTCTGCGCCGGTCTCACCGCCGACCAGATGGCGGCGCGCTCGGTGGCGCCGTCGACATTGAGCCTGCTCGGCCTGGTCCGTCACCTGACGAAGGTGGAGCGCACCTGGCTGCGCATCCGCGTGGCAGGTGAGGACGTCGCACCGCTGTTCCCGCGCAAGGACGAGGACTTCGACGACGTACGAGCCGACGACGCCGGGAGCGCGTTCGCCGCGCTACAGGCGGAATGGGGCGCCTGCGACACGGCAGTACGGGGCCTGCCGCTCGAGACCACGTTCGACTACCGGGGGCAGGAGATGTCGCTCGGGTCGGTCTACGCGCACCTCATCGAGGAGTACGCCCGCCACAACGGCCACGCCGACCTGCTGCGGGAGTCGATCGACGGCGTCACGGGCCGCTGAGAGGGCCGTGCCCGTCATGAAGCGCAGCGCCGGAATCCTGCTGTGGCACCGCGGGGCGGACGGCATCGCCGTCCTGCTCGGCCATCCGGGCGGGCCGCTGTTCGCGCGCCGGGACGACCACCACTGGTCGATCCCCAAGGGCGAGTACGCGTCCGGCGAGCAACCCGTGGATGCCGCCCGGCGCGAGTTCACGGAGGAGACGGGCGCCCCCGTGCCTCCCGGCGACCTGCTCGACCTCGGACAGGCGCGACAGCGCAGCGGGAAGCTGAACACCATCTTCGCCCTGGAGGGGGACCTCGACGCCAGCGCGTGCGTCAGCAACTCGTTCACGATGTCCTGGCCGCGCGGGTCGGGACGCCTCGGGACATTCCCGGAGATGGACCGGTTCTGCTGGTTCACGCTGCCGGCGGCGCGCATCAAGATCTTCGACGCCCAACTGGTGTTCCTCGACCGGCTGCTGGACGCCGTCGGCGACACGGCGGCGCAGCGCGGCTGAGCCGCGCGGACAGGTCATGCTGTGGGGCCGTGCCGTGGACCCGTACCGACGCCTGGATGCTGGCCTCCGTGGTCTCCTCCGGAGGCGAGCTGGTTCAGCTGCTGGCCGCGGCCGACGCCATCGGCGGCTCGGTGCCGAGCCTCGACGAGCTGTCCACGTCGCTGGACCGGCTGTCGAGCGCCGGTCTCATCAGCACCTACCAGGGCCTGGCACCGACCCCGCGCGGGACGGCGCTGTGGCAGACAGACCCCGAAAGAGACCTCGATGCGAGCCTCGACCGGCTACTCGCCGCCCTGAACGAGGTGTACCTGCCCGAGGGACGGCAGGCGTTGCGGGTCGACCCGGACCTCTACGAGGCCGCACGGGCCGAGTACGACCGGTGGTGACGGCGGGATGCGGCCCCCTGATCAGACCTCCGCGGTCGCGCGCACGTCGAGGTGCTCGAACCGCACGCCGTAGCGACCTCCGAGGGACGACACCTGCGCCTCGACGAAGCCGCGGCCGAACTCCGACAGCAACGCGTCATGCACCTGGACCGCGTGCGGGGCGCGCACCGCGATGAGGAAGTCGATCGCCTCGGACATCTTCATCCAGGGACCGGAGGTCGGCAGCAGCAGCGTCGACACCGGCTGGTCGGGGACGGCGAACGAGTCGCCGGGGTGGTAGACCGCCGTGCCACCGGCGGCGAGACGGAACCCCACGTTGGCGCACATCGGGATCAGTGGGTGGATGACCGCGTGCTGGCCGCCGTGCGTCGAGACCGCGAACCCGCCGGCGTCGAACGACTGGCCCGGCTCGACGGCCGCGGCCTGATCGGAGGCGAACTGGGACGCCACCGGACCGGGCGCGAACAGACGCAGCGACGAGTCAGCAGCGAGCGCCTTCGTCACGGCGTCCACGTCGATGTGGTCGGCATGCTCGTGTGTGACGAGGATCGCGGAAACGCCCTCGATCGCCTCCGCGATCTCGGAGAACGAGCCGGGGTCGATCGCGATGGCGTGGTCGCCGTCCTCCACGCGGATGCAGGCGTGGGTGAACTTCTGGATGCGCATGCCCCCTGCATACACCGTCCGTGCGCCCGTCCGGGCAACCGGCTCAGCCGCGAATCGCGGACACCACGCTGAGGGCGGACAGCACGATCATGATCGTCGCCGCGACCCGGGTGATCCACACCAGCGGGACGCGATCGAGCAGCCGCCGGCCACCCAGGATTCCCAGCGCGCCGACGCCCCACAACCCGAGCGTCGCCCCGATACCGACCGCCAGCGGGTCGTGGTACTTCGCCACCAGGTTGGCGGTGAGGATCTCGGTGAGGTCCCCGAACTCCGCCACGAAGATCACACCGAAGCTGGTTCCGATGACCCGGAGCGGACCGAGCCCGGTGCGGGCCGGCCCGAGCTCCTCCGCCGCCTCGGCGACCTCGTGCTTCCCGCCCTCGCGCAGCAGCAGCGCGGCACCCAGCGCGAACAGGACGGCGACCACCGCCTCGAGCGGACGGTGCGGGATGAGCCGCAGCAGACTCCCGGCCCCGATCGCGATGAGCACGTGGACAAGGAACGCCGCGGCCACGCCGAGGAACACCTGGCCGGCGCGGTAGCGCGTACCCAGCAGGAGGCTCGCGAGCGCGGTCTTGTCCGGCAGCTCGGCCAGGAAGATCGTGACGAAGACGACGCCCAGGACCGACAGGCTCACCGAACTTCCGTCCGGAGCCGACGAGCCGGGACTCGAGCCGTGTCAGTCACATCGCCGCAGAGCCTAACGGCCGCCATCATGGGAGAATCGCCCCCATGGCCGTGGAGACCGATCCCACTCCCGCGGGATCGGCCCCACCGAGAGAGCTGTCGTGGCGGGACCGGTGGCGGCGACGACTGCACTGGGACACGTACCACTGGTGGCAGGAGGTCGTGCTCGTCGGGGTCGGCTACGCGATCTACACGGTGATTCGGGACACGGTCCCGGCGCACCAGGCGACCGCCTTCCACAACGCGCGTGACATCGTCCACTGGGAGCGCGCCCTCGGCATCTTCCGCGAGATCGACGTCAACCACTGGCTGGTCAAGACCCACTGGCTGGTCGACTTCGCCGACTACTGGTACGCCACCGCGCATTTCGTCGTCACGCTGGCGGTCGCGGCCTGGATCATCTGGAAGTTCCCGCGGTACGCCCGCGCGCTGCGGATCGCCTGGTACTCGATGAACGTCTACGCGCTGATCGGGTTCGCGTTCTACCCGCTGGCGCCGCCGCGCTACTTCGACGGCAAGACCGCCCTGCCGGACCTGCACTTCGTCGACACGATCATGACGTACGGGATCTGGGGGTCGGTGGGCAAGAAGGGCAGCGCCGACGGGGCGAGCAACCAGTTCGCGGCCATGCCCTCGATGCACATCGGCTGGTCGACGTGGTGCGCGGTCGTGATCGTGGTCATGGCCACCCGCTGGTGGGTCAAGGTGCTCGGCGCGATCTACCCGCTCGTCACGCTGTTCTCGATCATCGGCACGGCCAACCACTACTTCCTCGACGCACTCGGCGGCCTCGGCGCGCTCGGGCTGGGCTTCCTGACGGCGGTGGTCATGACCCGCCACGGCCCGTTCACGCCCGAACCCGAACCTCAACCCGCGGCGTAGAAGGCCCGCTCGGTGACCTCGCGAGCGGCGTCGAACGACGCCCGCAGGTCTGCCAGCAGGTCGGTCCCGCCGAGCGGCGGGTAGTGCATCAAGCGGGCCACGCCCTCGAGCTCCTTGGACCCCTCCTCCGGGAGCACGTCGTCGGTCTTCCCGGTGACGAGGGTGATCGCGTTGCGCGCCCGAGCCGCTCCCGTCCACGCGGCCCTGAGCACCCCGGCGTCGGCCGCGGCAAGCAGGCCCGCCGCGACGGCGGCGTCGAGTGCGGGCAGGGTGCCGGTGACCCGCAGCTCGGTGCGCTCGTAGCCGTGACGCAGCTGGAGCAGCTGCACGGTCCACTCGACGTCCGACAGACCGCCCGGACCGAGCTTCAGGTCGCGGCGGCGACTCTCGGGCTTCACGCGCTCGGTCTCCATCCGCCGCTTGAGCCGGCGCACCTCCTCGGCCTGGTCGTCGCCGAAGTGCCGGGGGTAGCGGGCGAGATCCGCGACCTGCACGAAGAACCGGTCGGAGAGCGGGCCGTCGCCGGCGAGGGGGGCGGCGCGCAGCAGCGCCTGCGCCTCCCAGACCGAGGACCAGCGCGCGTGGTAGCCGCGGTACGCGGCCAGGCTGCGAACCAGCGGTCCCTGCTTGCCCTCGGGCCGAAGTCCCGCGTCGAGGCCGATGGCCGGGTCGGGAGCCGGGACCGCCAGCAGCCGACGTACCTCCGCGGCAATGTCCCGGGCCGCGGTCGCCGCCGCCTGCTCGTCGGCTCCGGGATGCGGGTCGTAGACGAAGACGACGTCGGCGTCGCTGCCGTAGCCGATCTCGGCTCCGCCCAGCCGGCCGAGCGCGATGATCGCGATGTCGAGCGGTACGGGACCGCCCATCCGGTCGGCGACCGCTCGCCGGGCCACGTCGAGCGTGGTCGCGATGGTGGCGGACGCCGTGGCGGTCAGCGCGCGGCCCACCTCGGTGACGTCCACGTGCCCGAACAGGTCTGCGGCCGCGATCCGCAGCAGCTCCACCCGGCGCAGCGCACGGCAGGCGAGCACCGCCGCCTCGCTGTCGGCCGCACGCGAGGCGACGGCCGCCATCGCACCCTCCACGTCGACCCGCTCGCGCGGAGCCAGCGCCTCGTCGTCGGCGAGGATCCGGATGCCGTCCGGGGCGCGCTGCAGCAGGTTGCTGGCGTACCGCGAGGTCCCGAGCACGAACGCGAGACGCTCGGCCGCCTGCCCCTCGTCGCGCAGGAGCTTGAGGTACCAGGGGGTGCGTCCGAGCGCCTCGGACACCTGGCGGAACGCGAGGAGCCCGCCGTCGGGGTCGGCGGACGAGGCGAACGTGTCCACCATCACGGGCAGGAGCGTCCGCTGGATCGCCGCGGTACGGGACACGCCGGCCGTCAGGGCAGCGAGATGTTGCAGGGCACGTTCCGGGTCGGCGAACCCGAGCGCGGTCAGCAGGTCACGCGCCTTGTCGGGACTCAGCCGCGCGACGTCGTCCGGGAGCCGGGCTACGGCCGCCAAGAGCGGCCGGTAGAACAGCTTGTCGTGGAGGCGGCGGACGCTGGTCGTCCGTCGCCGCAGCTCGGCGGTGAACTCGTCCGCGGTCCGCAGGTCCGTGGTACGGGCCAGGCGGCGAAGTGCCTCCGGGTCGCCGGGGATGACGTGCGTGCGGCGCAGCCGCCACAGCTGCAGCCGGTGCTCGACCCAGCGGAGCCAGCGGTAGCTGTCCCCCAGTTCGAAGGCGTCCCCGCGGCCGACGTACCCGCCGTCGCGCAGCGCCGCGAGCGCGTCGAGCGTCGACGCGGACCGCAGGGACGGGTCGGTGCGCCCGTGGACCAGCTGCAGAAGCTGGACCGCGAACTCGACATCGCGCAGGCCGCCGGGACCGAGCTTCAGCTGCCGGTCGGCATCCTGCGGCCGCACGCTCTGCTCGACGCGGCGGCGCATGGCCTGGACGTCGACGACGAAGCTGGGGCGCGACGCGGCGGACCAGACCAGCGGCGCGATCTCGTCGCAGTAGGCGCGACCGAGCTCCAGGTCGCCGGCGGCGGGACGCGCCTTGAGCAGGGCCTGGAACTCCCAGGTCCGCGCCCACCGCTCGTAGTACGCGCGGTGGCTGGCGAGGGTGCGCACCAGCGGGCCCATCCGGCCCTCCGGCCGCAGGTTCGGGTCCACCGGGAACAGCGCCCCGTCCGGCCCCGACTCGCCGCAGACGCGGATCAGGCCCTCCGCCAGCGCCGTGGCCGTCCTGAGCGCGGGCTGCTCGTCGTGGCCCGCGAGCGGCGCCGCGACGAAGACGACGTCCACGTCCGAGGAGTAGTTCAGCTCGTGGCCGCCGCACTTGCCCATGGCGATGACGGCCAGCCGCGCGGGTGCGGCGCCCGCCGGCACGCCCGCGGCCGCGACCGCGAGCGCCGCCTCCAAGGCGGCGTCGGCCAGGTCGGCCAGCTCGGCGGCCACGTCGTCGACGAGCAGGCCGGTCAGGTCCCGGGCGGCCAGCAGCAGCTGCTGCCGCCGGTACGCGGCGCGCAGGGCGTCGGCGGTCTCCGGCCCCGCGGCCCGCGCGGTCGAGCCGCCGCTCCCCCACGGCAGCGGGTCGTCCGGCGGCGCGCCGACGGCCTGCAGCAGCGTGCGGCGCAGCCCGTATGCCGACGGGCGGCTGGCCGCGACCTCGTCGTCGCAGAGCACGTGCCAGTCGGCCGGGTGCCGGACCAGGTGCTCCCCCAGGGCGATGCTCGCGCCCAGCACCAGCGTCGTCCGCCGGCGCGCTCCCTCCTGGGCGTCCAGCGTGCGCAACAGGTCCCGGCCGTCCGGCGCGGCGTCGACGACCGCGGCGAGCGCGTGCAGCGCGAGCTGCGGGTCGGCGGCGGCGGCAAGGGCTTCGACCACGGCCTCCGACGCGCCGAGGCGGTCGAGAACTGCGCCGGCGCCCTCACGGAAACCCAGTCGTACCAGCGTCTCCCGGGGTCTGTCTCCCGGCCCGACCGTCACGTGAGGGTCACCCCCGAGAACCCGCCCCGGACCACGCGGGCGAACGCCTCGGCGAGCGGGCGCCACGTGCGTTCGAGGTCGACGTCGTCCGGGAAGGGCAGGACGTCGTCCCGGGGAACGCCGGCGTCGTCGGCCCACCGCGCGACCATCGCCTCGTCGACCTCGGGGTGCAGTTGAAGGCCCCACGCGCGGCCGCCGACGCGGAACGCCTGGATCTCGGTGTGCTCGCCGCGCAGCAGCGGCACTGCGCCGGCCGGGAGAGCGGACACCTCGTCGTCGTGCCAGTGCACCGCGTCCGGAAGCCAGACCAGCGTCCGGAACAGCGGATCGTCGGCGCACGCATCCCCCTTGCGTACCAGGCCCCAGCCGTGCTCGGGACCGTTCGGGTTGCGCCGAACCTCACCGCCGGTCGCCAGGGCGAGCAGCTGCGCGCCGAGGCAGATGCCGAGGTACGGCAAGCCGTCGGCGACCGCACGGGCGATCAGGGCGCGCTCGGCCGGCAGGTCGCCGCCGTCGCCGCGCGCGTCCATCGGCCCGCCCATGACGACGAGCGCATCCTGCTCGACGCGGGCAGGCAGCCGGTCGCCGGCGTGCAGCCGGCAGACGTCGAGGGCGACACCGGCGTCGGGCAGCCAGCGACCGAGGGCCCCGGGATGCTCGGCGGCGACGTGCTCGACCACCAGAGCCCGGGCCATAGGTCCTCCTCGTGTCCGACCCCGCCACCGGCGCGTACGCGGGTGGCCCGACCTGCGCGCGACCGACGACAGTGTCGCGCACGGGGCCGCCGCGCGGTGGCCTGGCGCCGCTCCCCGCGGCAGTCGGTGGCCTGCTGCGACTTCCGCTCCGGGACGAGTGCCTGAACGCGCTCGTCTGCTTCTACGCGCTCATCCAGCTGCCGAGAGTGCTTCTGTCGCAAGGCATTGCGAAGAACCCCCGTCGACGCGCCGGCACACCACCGCGCGCCGGCCGGCGCGACGCAGCAGTCAGAGCGTGGGCAGGTAGCGGTCCACCTCGTACGAGCTGACCTGGCGCCGGTAGTCGGCCCACTCGGCGCGCTTGTTGCGCAGGAAGTAGTCGAAGAGCGTCTCGCCCAGCGTCTCGGCGGCGAGCTTGGAGTCCTCCATGACGTCGAGCGCGGCGTCCAGCGAGCTCGGGAGGGCGACGAGCCCCATCGCCTTGCGCTGCTTGTCCGTGAGCGACCACACGTTGTCCTCAGCTCCGGGAGGCAGCTCGTACTTGCCCTCGATGCCCTGCAGGCCTGCGGCGAGGATCAGCGCGTACGCGAGGTACGGGTTGCAGGCCGGGTCGGGCGCGCGGTACTCGACGCGGGTCGAGTTCCCCTTGGCCGGCTTGTACATCGGCACCCGGACGAGCGCGCTGCGGTTGTTGTGCCCCCAGCAGATGTACGACGGGGCCTCCGCACCCATCACGAGGCGCTTGTAGGAGTTCACCCACTGGTTGGTCACGGCGGTGATCTCCGCCGCGTGCGTCAGCAGGCCGGCGATGAACGACCGGGCGACGGGCGACAGGTGCAGCTCGTCGGACGAGTCGTGGAAGGCGTTGGCGTCGCCCTCGAACAGCGACAGGTGCGTGTGCATGCCGGACCCCGCGAGGTCCGTGAACGGCTTGGGCATGAACGAGGCGAAGACGTCCTGGGCCAGCGCGACCTGCTTCATCACCACCCGGAACGTCATGACGTTGTCGGCGGTCGTCAGCGCGTCGGCGTACCGCAGGTCGATCTCCTGCTGGCCGGGGGCGACCTCGTGGTGGCTGAACTCCACGGAGATCCCGAGCTGCTCGAGCATCATGATCGCGTCGCGGCGGAAGTCGTGCGACTCGCCCCGGGGGGTCAGGTCGAAGTAGCCGCCCCGGTCCACGGGCGGCGGCGGCGGCGAGCCGATCTCGGGCGCCTCCTGGAGCAGGTAGAACTCGATCTCCGGGTGCGTGTAGAAGGTGAAGCCGCGATCGGCGGCCTTGGCCAGCTGCCGGCGCAGGACGTGCCGCGGGTCGGTCGAAGAGTGGTCCCCGTCGGGCGTGAGGATGTCGCAGAACATGCGCGCGGTCCCGGGCGACTCCCCCCGCCAGGGCAGCACCTGGAACGTCGAGGCGTCCGGCCGGGCGAGCATGTCCGACTCGTACACCCGGGAGAAGCCTTCGATCGCCGACCCGTCGAAGCCGATGCCCTCGCTGAACGCTCCTTCCAGCTCGGCGGGCGCGACCGCCACCGACTTGAGCACCCCGAGCACGTCGGTGAACCACAGCCGGATGAAGCGGATGTCCCGTTCCTCGAGGGTGCGAAGCACGAACTCCTGCTGCTTGTCCACCTGCCCATCGTGCCACCCGGGACCGGCCGTGCGGGCCGGTTGGGTCAGGTCGTTTCGACGGGGTTGTGGTCCGGTCGGTCCGGGTGAAGGCTGGCGCGTGCGAGGACATCCGGGAGGCGACGCAGATGGCCGACAAGTCCACGGGGGCCGCCGCCGGCAACGTACCCACGGCCGACGACCCCGCACGGATCCGCAACATCGTGCTCGTCGGCCATTCCGGTGCCGGAAAGACCACGCTCGTGGAGGCCCTGCTCGTGGCCGCCGGCGTGCTGCCCCGGGCCGGCCGGGTCGAGGACGGGACGACGGTCAGCGACTTCGACGAGGCGGAGGTACGCCAGCAGAGGTCGATCTCGCTGACCCTCGCGGCCTTCGAGTACGACGGCATCAAGGTGAACCTGCTGGACACACCCGGGTACGCGGACCTCGTCGGCGACCTGCGTGCCGGCCTGCGCGCGGCCGACGCGGCGCTGTTCGTGGTCTCCGCCGCGGAGGGGGTCGACGGCGTCACCCAGATGATCTGGGAGGAGTGCGCGGCGGTCGGCATGCCCCGTGCCGTGATGATCACGCGCCTCGACTCGGCGCGCGCGGACTTCGAGGCGACGGTCGGGGCCTGCCGGGCGGCGTTCGGGGACAACGTGCTGCCCCTCTATCTCCCGGTAGCCGCCGCCTCGGGTCCGCCGCAGGCGCTGATCGGACTGCTGTCGCGGCAGGTCTTCGACTACGCCCGGGGCGAGCGCGTGGTCCGCGAGCCGGACGGAGACCAGCTGCCTGCGCTCACCGAACACCGCAACGCCCTCATCGAGGGCGTCATCGCCGAGTCCGAGGACGAGACGCTGATGGACCGCTACCTCGGGGGCGAGGACATCGACGTCCAGGTGCTCATCGACGACCTCGAGACGGCCGTCGCGCGCGGGTCGTTCCATCCCGTGCTGACCGGATGCGCCGAGACCGGCGTCGGCATGACGGAGCTGCTCGAGGTGCTGACGAGCGCGTTCCCGTCACCGTGCGAGCACCCCGCCCCGCCGGTCAGCCGGCCGGACGGCGGCGACGCTCCGCCCCTGCGGTGCGACCCGGACGGGCCGCTCGCGGCCGAGGTCGTCAAGACGACCACCGACCCGTACGTCGGTCGCATCTCCCTGGTCCGGGTCTTCTCCGGCACCCTGCGCCCCGACCGCCCGCTGCACGTGTCCGGTCACGGGCTCACGCGGCCCGGGCACGACGACCACGACGCCGAGGAGAAGGCCGGCAGCCTGTCCTCGCCACTCGGTAAGACCCAGCGTCCGGTGCCGTACGCGGTCGCCGGCGATCTCGTCACGGTCGGCCGGCTGTCGCGGGCCGAGACCGGGGACACGCTCTCCGATCCCGCCGATCCGCTGCTGGTCGCCGCCTGGCAGATGCCCGAGCCACAGCTGCCGGTGGCCATCCAGGCCCGCAGCAAGACCGACGAGGACAAGCTCTCGACCGGCCTCGCCCGCATCGTGGCCGAGGAGCCGACGGTCGCGCTGGAGCGCAACGCCGAGACGCACCAGCTGGTGCTGTGGTGCATGGGCGAGGCACAGGCCGATGTCGTCATCGACCGGCTGCAGGCCAAGTACGGGGTGGGGGTCGAGCGGGTGCCGTTGCGGGTGCCGCTCCGCGAGACCTTCGCCGCCGCCGCCAGCGGCCACGGCCGGCACGTCAAGCAGTCCGGAGGTCACGGGCAGTTCGGCGTCTGCGACATCGACGTGGCGCCGCTCCCGCCGGGGGGCGGCTACCAGTTCGTCGACAAGATCTTCGGGGGCGCGGTCCCCAACCAGTTCATCCCGTCGGTCGACAAGGGGGTGCGCGCCCAGATGGAGGCCGGGGTGCTGGCCGGCTACCCGCTCGTGGACATCCAGGTGACGCTCACCGACGGCAAGGCGCACAGCGTCGACTCGTCCGACATCGCCTTCCAGATGGCCGGTGGGCTCGCCCTCCGCGACGCCGCCGACAAGGCCGGCATCGCCCTGCTGGAACCGGTGCTCGAGTGCACCGTGCTGGTTCCCGACGAGCATCTCGGCGCGGTGCTCTCGGATCTGTCCACGCGCCGGGGCAGGGTCACCGGCACGGAGTCCGCTGCCGCCGGCCGTTCCGTGGTTCGCGCCGAGGTGCCCGAGGTGGAGCTCACGCGGTACCCGATCGATCTGCGGTCGCTGACCCACGGCACCGCGACGTTCACCCGCACCTACCTGCGGCACGAACCCATGCCGGCCAACGTCGCCCAGAAGGTGCTGTCCGACCGCCCGCGCTGAGCCGCGTCACTGCCGCCGGCGGCGGCCGAGGTGCATGCCACCGAAGAACGTCGTCAGCAGGAACAGGATCACCGCGATGATCAGCAGGTAGAACAGGCCGTGGATCACCGCACCCACGATGCCCAGGATGATCCACAAGATCACGAGGAACAGCAGGAACGAAAGCACGAAGCCTCCTGACGGCGGGCCGGCCGGCTCGGACGAGCCTGGTCCGATCTTCGTCACCGCGCGAGGGGGATGGCAAACCCCGGCGCCGCATCTCGCGGTACGCCGTGGCCCCCGCCGGCGGTGCGAGGACCGCGCCGGGCCGTACGGGAGGATGCGGCCATGGCTGGCACGACCGGTACCTCCCTCCCGTTCCGGCTCGCGCTGGCGCAGTGCCGGCTCGTCGTCGGCGACCTGGCCGGCAACGCGGCGACCATCCGCCGGTACGCCGCCGACGCGGCCGCTCGGGACGCCCAGCTCGTCGCGTTCCCCGAGATGGCGCTGACCGGCTACCCGCCCGAGGACCTGGTCTTCCGTCGCTCGTTCTGCGCGGCGAGCGAGGCGGCGCTCCGCGACCTCGCCGCGACCCTGGTCGGTGACGGCCTGGGCGAGCTGCCCGTCGTCGTGGGCTACCTGCGCCGCGACGAGCACGACCGGCCGCACAACAGCGCCGCAGTCCTGTTCGGTGGGGACGTCGCGGCCGCCACCGACAAGGTCCTGCTGCCGACGTACGGCGTGTTCGACGAGCGTCGCTACTTCGAGCCGGGGTCGACGTTCGCCGCGGTGACGGTCGCGGGCGTGCGGGTCGGGCTCACGATCTGCGAGGACCTGTGGTGGCCGGGCGGGCCGTGTGTGGCGGCCGCGGCGGCCGGTGTCGATCTCGTCCTGTGCATCAACGGCTCCCCGTACGAGAGCGGCAAGGCGGACGTGCGGGAGGCGCTGATCGCCGAACGTGCGGCCGAGGCGGCGGCGCCGGTCGCGTACCTGAACCAGGTCGGCGGGCAGGACGAGCTGGTGTTCGACGGCGGGTCGTTCGTGGTCGACGAGAGCGGGGTGACGCTCGCTCGCACCGACCAGTTCACCGAGGAGCTGTTCGTCGTCGACCTCACCCTTGCCCCGCGCCCAACGACGACGGCGGCCCAGGCCGCGGGGCTGCGGATCATCCGTACCGAGATCGCGACGCCGTCCGCACCGCGGACCGACCCCGAGCCCCTGACCGTCGCGCCCCGACGGGACCGGCTCGACCTGGACTACGCCGCCGTCGTCACCGGCACCCGCGACTACGTCCGGAAGAACGGCTTCGAGACGGTCTGCCTCGGCCTGTCGGGCGGGATCGACTCCGCGCTCACCGCGACCGTCGCGGTCGACGCCCTCGGCGCCGACCGCGTGCACACGGTGGCGATGCCCTCGTCGTACTCCTCCCGCCACTCGGTCGACGACGCCGCGGAGCTGGCCCGCCGCCAGGGCACCCGGCACCGCGTCATTGCGATCGCCCCGATGGTGGAGGCGTACCAGGAGTCGTTGCACCTGACGGGCGTCGCCGAGGAGAACCTCCAGGCCCGCGTCCGCGGGACGCTGCTCATGGGACTGTCGAACCAGGAGGGCCATCTCGTGCTCGCCACCGGCAACAAGAGCGAGCTGGCGACCGGGTTCTCCACCCTGTACGGCGACAGCGTCGGCGGCTTTGCGCCGATCAAGGACATCCCGAAGTCGGAGGTGTGGGAGCTCGCCCGCTGGCGCAACGCCCAGACGCCGGACGCGCCCCCGATCCCGCAGGAGTCGATCGACAAGCCGCCGTCGGCCGAGCTCGCACCCGGACAGCTCGACTCCGACCGGCTGCCGGACTACACCGTCCTCGACCGGCTGCTCGACGACTACGTCGAGAACGACCTGGGGCGCGCCGAGCTGCTCGCGCGCGGCTTCGACGCGGAGACCCTCGACCGGACCATGCGTCTGGTCGACCTCGCCGAGTACAAGCGCCGTCAGTACCCGCCGGGCCCGAAGGTGACCCCGCGGGCGTTCGGACGAGACCGTCGGCTGCCGATCACCAACCGGTGGCGCGAGGGGACCTAGCCGGGCCTACGCTGGGCGCTGTCGTGTCCGATCCGGGGACCCCTGGTGGCCCCGAGACATCCGGAGGCACCACCATGACCGCTGAGGTCCCGTACGGCACCGTCACCCGCGTCACCCGCACGACGATCCGCACCTTGCAGGCCAAGAAGGACGCCGGCGAGCACTTCGCGATGCTGACGTCGTACGACTCGATCACCGCAGCGATCTTCGACGAGGCAGGCATCCCGGTCCTGCTCGTCGGGGACTCCGCCGGCAACAACGTGCTCGGCTACGCGGACACGATCCCGGTCACCGTCGACGAGTTGATCCCGCTGGTCCGCGCGGTGTCCGCCGGCGCGCCGAACGCGCTCGTCGTCGCGGACCTGCCGTTCGGCAGCTACCACGAGTCGCCGCAGCAGGCGGTCGGCACCAGCGTGCGGATGCTCAAGGAGGGCCGCGCCGGGGCGGTGAAGCTCGAAGGCGGCGTCCGCCTGTGCCCGCAGGTCGACGCGATCACCGCCGCCGGGATCCCGGTGATGGCGCACATCGGCTTCACCCCGCAGGCGGTCCACGCCCTCGGCGGCTACCGGGTCCAGGGCCGCGGCGAGGCGGCCGACCGGCTGATCACCGACGCCCTCGCCCTGGCCGAGGCAGGCGCGTTCGCGATCGTGCTCGAGATGGTGCCCGCCGACGTCGCCGAGCGGGTGACCAAGGAGGTGCCGATCCCCACGATCGGCATCGGCGCCGGCCCCGGCACCGACGGCCAGGTCCTCGTCTGGCCCGACATGGCCGGACTGTCTCCGCAGCCGACCCCCAAGCTGGTGAAGCGGTACGCCGACCTGCGCGGCGCGTTGCTGCAGGCCGCCCGGGACTACCGGGACGAGGTGCAGCGAGGCGTGTTCCCCGGCGCCGATCAGTCGTACAGCTGAGCCGTGAGCACCTCGCGAGCCTCGGCGAGCGACGGGCCGTACCACGTCAGGTGCCGCCCCGACACCAGCCGGGACGGCCGGTCGAACGCCTCCGGGCCGTCGTCCGCCGAGAAGGCGTACGGCTCGTCCGGCAACACGACGAGGTCGTGCTCGGGGAGGGCCCCGACGTCGATCCGCGGGTAGCGATCCGCGGCGCCGGCGAGCGCGTGGTCGACGCCGAGGCGGCGCAGCACGTCGCCGGCGAACGTGTCCCGGCCGAGGGCCATCCACGGCCGGCGCCAGATCGGCACCACCGCCGTGACCCGCTGCCCGGGCCAGGGTGCGGACCACGCGCCCTCGGCTGCGGTGAGCCACGGGGGGCCCTCCAGCCCGCACGCCGCGAGCATCCGGCGCAGGGAGACGAAGGCCTCGTCGACCGTTCGCGGTGCGGTCACCCACACGGCGACACCGGCCTCGCGGAGGGCTTCCAGGTCGGCGGCCCGGTTCTCCTCCTCGTTCGCGAGGACGAGGTCGGGGGCGAGCGCACGTACCGCGGTGAGATCCGGGTTCTTCGTTCCGCGCACCCGCGTCACGTCGAGCTCTGGTGGGTGGGTACACCAGTCGGTTGCGCCGACGAGCAGGCCGCTGTCCGCCACCGACTCGGTGAGCGAGGGGACCAGCGACACCAGGCGCCGCACGCGCGGCGGCAGCGGGACGACCCGCCCCGTATCGTCCCGGTCCGGCCCGGTCGTCGCCCTCGACGGCTCAGACGTCGGTGATCCGGACACCCGCGTGCGCCTTGTAGCGGCGGTTGACGCTGACCAGGTTGGCGGTGAGCCCTTCGACCTGCCGAGCGTTGCGCAGCCGGCCGGCGTAGACGCCGCGCATGCCCGGGATCCGCGCCGCCAGGTCCTGCACCAGGTCGGTCGCGGCGCGGTCGTCGCCGAGTACGAGGATGTCGGTCTCGATCTGCTCAACACTCTCGTCGGCGAGCAGGACCGCCGAGACGTGGTGGAACGCCGCCACCACCGTGCTCTCGGGCAGCAGCCCCGCCGCCTCCTGGGCGGCGCTGCCGGCCGGCACGTCGAGGACGTACGCGCCTTGCTTGTCGAAGCCGAGCGGGTTCACGCAGTCGATGACGACCTTGCCGCGTAGCGGCTCGGCGAGGGCGGTCAGCAGGTCGCCGTGACCTTCGTACGGCACGGCGACGATGACGACGTCGGCCCCGGCGGCACCTGCGTTGTCCGCGCCCGTGACCGGAAGGCCGGCGTCGGAGAGCGGGCGCGCGGCCTCGGCGGCCCGTTCGGCGGAGCGCGAGCCGAGCACGACCTCGACGCCGGCGAGGGCGAGCCGCCGGGCGAGCCCGAGCCCCTGCGGTCCGGTCCCGCCGAGGACACCGACGGTACGGGGGGCGGGCAGCGGCTGGGGTTCGGTCACGCCGCCATCCTGGCGCACCGCCGTACCGGCCCGTCCCGGCGGCCGCCACCGGCCGAAGAACCGCGGGTATTCCGAGTCGGCCGGCAGGATCGCACCCGCACCCGGCGAAGAGCACCGAAGACGGCGGGATCAGGACAGACCCGAAGGGCGGACACGGGTGCGCTACCGACAGCGGGACCCCCTCGACGCGCTCGCGCGCCGTCATGGGGTGGACCCCAGCCGGCTGCGCGACGAGGTCGCCGGATTCCGCCTCGCGCTCGACACCGACCTGACGCTGGCGGCCGCCGCCGTCGGCGAGGATCAGCCGGCGCTGGCCGCGGAGGCACTCGCCGCCGACCGCGCGGCACTGACCGGGTTCGAGGAGGGGCTGCGGTCCACGCTGGCCGATGTCGCCCGAGCGCGCCGCGGAGCGCGGCGGCGCCGGGTCGTGGGCGTGGCGGCGCTGGCGGGGCTGGTGAGCATGGCGGGGACGGGCGCCCTCGCGGCCACGTCGTGGGTGCACGCCCCGCGGCCCCAGGTCGCCGCGCCCGCGGGGCCGAGTCTCGGCCCGGCGCAACGCGTGGCGGTCAGCCAGGCGGACACCCTGGCCTACGCCGCCGCACACCGCCTGCCGACCGCGACCGTGCTGGCCGCCTCCCAGGCGTTGCAGTCCACCCTCGTCCCGCTGCTGCCACGCGCGGCGCACGACCCGGCCCTGTCCGCACAGCTGCGGGCGCTGCTCACCGAGCAGCGCACCGCCCTCACCTCGCTCCCGACGCCCGACGCGCAGGTCGAGGAGGCGATCCGGGCTGCCGAGTCGCTGCTCGCGCGACTCCCCGCAGTGCTGCCCACCCCCGGCGCGATCCCCACGACCGTCCAGCCCTCCGGGCGCGCGTCCAGCCGCGCCCCCACCACCGCGCCGGTCGGCACCGGGGTGTCCACCGCACCGAGTCCACCGGACGCAGCCACGTCCCCGGCGGCCACGCCCTCGTCGTCCCCCAGCCTCGTGCTCCCGCCGGCCGACTGACCGACCGGCCAGATCTCCGCGGCGAGAACGTGGACGGTCTGCATCGACGCGACGGCGTGACCGGCTGGTCTTCCCGGCGGCCAGTCGCGTAGACTGGCACAGCGATCGTGAAAGTTTTCACTTTCACGACACACCCCCGTTCCACGCCCGGACCTCGTACGACGCGGAGGCAGCCGCCATGACCGAGCGCACGCACCCCCACCCGGATCACCAGCCCGAGGCGATCGGCGACGACTGGGAGTGGCAGCTTCGGGGGGCCTGTCGCCACGAGGACAGCGAGCTCTTCTTCCACCCCTACGGCGAACGCGAACCGTCGCGGGGCCGGCGCGAACGCGCCGCGCTCGCGGTGTGCGCCACCTGTCCGGTCCTGCTGCAGTGCCGCACCTACGCCCTGCGCGCTCGGGAGCCGTACGGGGTCTGGGGAGGTCTCACCGAGACCGACCGGCAGGACATCCTCGCCGGCCGCAGGCCACCGCTCGAGCGGCACTCCCCCATCGCGGTCTGAGAGGGCTAACCGACGAACTCGGCCACCGTCGGGGTGAAGCGCGGGTCGCTGAGCACGCCGAGGTGGTCGCCGGCAAGGACCTCGAGCCGGGCGTCGTGCACCGCCTGTGCGAGGACCCGCGGACGCACCGCCAACGGATCCCGGTCCCCGACGACCACGAGCGCGTCGGCGGTGATCTGCTCCAGCGGGATCGCCTGCGCGTGCACCGACCGAGCCTGGGCCGCATAGGCGAGCTTGTCGCCGCCGACCGCGTCGGCGAACCGGACGAACGCGAGAACCGCCGGGTCGTCGGTTGCCGTGGACGGGTCGTCGGCCTCCAGGGCGCGAGCCAGCACGGACCGGTCCAGCGCCCGGGTGTCGACCCCGCCCCGCTCCACGATCCCGGCTCCCACGCCGCCGATGGCGAGGCGCCGGACCCGCCGGTCCTCGCTGGCGGTGATGAGGGCGATGACCGCACCCATCGAGTAGCCCACGAGGTCGTACGTCTCCGCTCCGATCTCCGTGACCACGCCGCGCAGGTCACGGCTCATCCGCGACTCCCCGTAGCGCACCGGGTCGTGCGGCTTGTCCGACCGGCCGTGGCCGCGGGCGTCGACGCCGACGACGGCGCGACCGTTGGCCAGCAGCGCCGCCACCACGCCCGGCGGCACCCAGTTGAGGTACGTGTCCGCGATGAACCCGTGCTGGAGCACCACCGGCGGGCCCGCCGTGGCATCACCCCAGACGTAGTAGGCGACACGTACACCGTCGCCGGACTCGTGGAAACGGGGTGCGGGAAGATCGGCGCGCATGGCCCCACCCAACCAGACGGGCGGACGCGTCAGGGCGTCCGGACGAGTGCGACGACGGGGATCACCCGGTCGGTCTTGGCCTCGTACTCGGCGAAGCCCGGGTAGCGCCTCGCCTGCTCGGCGTACTTCTCGTCCCGCTCGGCGCCCTCCAGTGGCGTCGCCGTCGCAGAGTAGGTCTCAGAGCCGACCTCGACCGTGACCTGCGGATGCGCGAGCAGGTTGTGGTACCAGGCCGGATGGTCGTCCGCCCCCGCTTTCGACGCGAACACCAGCAGGCGGTCGCCGTCGGGCAGGTACATCACCGGGTTCACCCGCTCCTGCCCGGAGCGGGCACCCGTCGTGTGCAGAAGGAGCAGGGGCGCGCCCTCGAACTGGCCGCCGACCCTGCCGTCGTGGGCGCGGAACTCGGCGATGATCTCGCTGTTGAAGTCCATGGCGTCAGCATGACGGGCGGCAGAACCGCGCCTGTCGTCGGGCGGTGAGGATCAGCCGTCGTCCTGCCCGTCCCCCTTGTCTGGGTGGCCTTGTCCGGTCCGCTTGGCGTCCTTCGCATGCGGCGGCTTCGTCGGTCCGCCCGCGCCCGGTCCGCCCGCCGCCGGCCCGACAGCGGCAGGACCGCCCTTCGGCCCACGGGCAGGGCCGGGCCGTGCGGCCCCAGCCGGTGTGGGGTGCGCGGCCGGCACGACGGGCGCCTCACTCGTGGTCGACGGTGCGGGCGTCGTGACGTGGGCGACGGCGGCTGCCGGCGGCGTGGCAGGCCCGCCGGGCGTCCCGCCTCCTCCCGTGGACGCGATCAGCGCACCGACGAGCGCAGCGGCCGCGGCGGCCGGAAGCAGGAACCAGGCCGGAGAGGGCCGGCGGCGGCGAACGGCCGCGGTGGGAAGGTGTGCGGTCGGCGGGGGTGTGGCCGGCGGCGCGGTGGCCACTCTGGTCGGGGCCACTCTGGTCGGGGCCACCCCGGACGGGGCCACCAGATCGGCCGTCTCGGGCAGGACCGAGGCGGCCACGGCCGGGTACGGCGCCGGCGTCGCGCCGAGCTGCGCGGCCACGGCGGCAGCCGGCGCTCGCGCCTCCGGATCGTCCACGAGCATCGACGTGAGCAGCGCTCCCAGGTCGGACGGGACGTCGGCGGGCACCTGCGGCGGACGCGTCAGGCGCGCGAGCGCCGACTCCGTCGGCGTTCCCGGGTAGGCCCGCGTCGCCGTCAATGCCTCCAGCAGGACCAGGCCCAGCGAGTAGACGTCGCTCGCGGAGCTGGGAGCTTCGCCGCGTACCTGCTCCGGGCTGAGGTAGGGCGCCGTGCCCACGAGCAGTCCCGTCTGCGTCAGCCGGGGTGACCCGAGGACGTGGGCGATGCCGAAGTCGGTGAGCTTCGCGACGCCGTCGCGGGTGAAGAGGATGTTCGCCGGCTTGACGTCCCGATGGACGATGCCGCGTCCGTGCAGGTACGACAGCGCCGACGCGATCTCCCTGCCGACAGCGCGCACGCGTGGCGCGGCCACCGGGCCGGAGGCCAGAGCCAACGCGAGCGTGCCGCCGTCGACCAGCTCCAGGACCAGGTAGGCGGGCCCCTCGTCCGCCTCCTCGGGCAGGTGCGCGTCAAAGACGGAGACGAGGTGGGGATGCGCAAGCCCCGCCAGCAGACGAGCCTCCGCCGACCCGCGCTGTGCAGCGAGGACGTCCGACTGGTCGACGCGGACGATCTTGACGGCGACAGTACGGTCCAGCCGCTGGTCGACCGCCTCCCACACGTCGGAGGTGCCACCGGTGCCGATCCGCCGTTCCAGGCGGTAGCGATCGTGCAGCACGTCCCCGGGACGCTCGGTCACACGGCTCCTCTCGACGGGCCAGCCCTGCCGGTACCCGCGCAGCGGCCTGGTACGCCCCTCAGCGGGCGACCATCACCAGCGATACCAGCGCGACTCGCCGGAGCGGAAGGCGAACCCGGCGACCCAGAGGATCAAGAAGACGACGGCCAGGATCCACAGCAGATGCAGCGCGAAGCCGAGGCCGAAGAACAGCACGACCAGCAGCAGGGCCAGGAGGGCGAGCATCGCGGGCCTCAGACGAGGTCGTCGTGCCGGCGCACGACGACCTCTCGCTGGGCGACCGTGCGACGACGCGGCATGAACAGGACGAGCTCGAGAAGGATGCCCACCGCCCCGGCGATCATGAGGATGACACCGACGGTGTGGATGTTGAAGCCCTTGCCGTTGACCGTGATCGCGAAGTCCAGGATTGCGCCGACGGCGATCAGAAGGATTCCTACGCCGATGCCCATGTGTGCTCCTCGTTCGAGTTCGGACGGGACGGACGCGTTGTTCCGTTGATCGAGTCCCTCGAAACCGAGCCGGACAGGGACGTCACCCGAGTGACGCGATCGGTCACCCGGGTGGGCTGCCGGCGATCGGACGCCTGGTACGCCCGGCCAGCCCGACGCCCGCGACCGCCACGACCACCAGGGTGGCGTCGAGAGCGACGAACGCGGAGGTGTAGCCGAGGGAGCCGCGTGCCGCTGCCGCCACGAGGATGCCGGCGAGCCCCGTCGTCAGGGCCGAGGTCGTCACGTCGGCCAGCTGCAGAGCCGCAGAGTCGCGGCCCCGGTCCCGGTCGTTGGTGTGCCCCAGCAGGAGCACCGACAGGGTGGGCATGGCGAAGCCGGCGCCGAGCCCCGCCAGGAGCCACGCGGGGTACGCCAGCCACCCGGGTACGGCCGAGAGCGCGGTGACGCCGACCAGCGCGACCGCCGCGGCGTCGCACGAGAACCCCCATCGAAGCAGGCGCACGCGGCGCAGGGCGGCATCACCCGGGAGGCTCCGGCCCGACACCCAGGAGCCGAACGCCCAGGACACGCCGGCCACGGTGAGCGGCAGACCGGCGTCCGTGGCGCCGTACCCGTGCTGCGTGGTCAGCATCAGCGGGATCAGGGACTCGGCACCGAACAGCGAGCCCGCGAGCAGGCCCCGCAGCGCGATCGGAGCGGCCACGCCGCCGGCCACCCGGAACGTCCCGGCAGGAACGAGCCCGACGATGCCCCAGGCAAGGGCGCCTGCGCCGACCACGCCCAGGGCGACCAGCGCCGGGGACGGATGCTGGCCGGCCTCTTCGATCGCGGCGACGCCGAGACCCACCAGCACCGCCCGGACGATCCGGCTCCGGTCCCCCAGCGCCCGGTCGTGTCGGGGTGGCCGTCGCATCGCGGCGATGATCGGCAGCACCAGGGCACTGCCGACGAGAACGAAAGGCACCAGCCCGAAGAACACCCACCGCCAGCTCGCGTGCTCGGTGAGCAGACCGGAGACGAGCGGACCCAGCAGCGACGGCACCAGCCACGCCGATGAGGTCAACGCAAAAACCTTGGGGCGCAGTGCTTCC
>DASVGV010000113.1:0-25597 GCA_036379355.1 Mycobacteriales bacterium
GGGTGCTTTCTTCGCCGGCGCCTGCTTCGCGGGGGCCTTCTTGGTGGGTGCTTTCTTCGCCGGCGCCTGCTTCGCGGGGGCCTTCTTGGTGGGCGCCTTCTTCGCCGGCGCCTGCTTCGCAGGGGCCTTCTTGGTGGGCGCCTTCTTCGCCGGCGCCTTCTTCGCCGGTGCCTTCTTCGCGGGGGCCTTCTTGGTGGGCGCCTGCTTCACCGGGGCCTTCTTGGTGGGCGCCTTCGTTGCGGGGGTCTTCTTCGCTGGAGACTTCTTCGCCGGAGACTTGGTGGCGGGTGCCTTCGTGGCGGGAGCCTTCTTCGCGGGCGCCCGCGTGGCCGCCTTGGTGGCCGCCTTGGTGGCAGCCTTCTGTGCCGGGATCACGCGCACCTCCGGCGGATCCTCCACCGCACCGGCAGCGGGGCTGGGCGCGCGACCACGCCGGCCCAGCCGCGTCAGGAAGCCACCACGGTCCTTGGCCATGAGGTGCCCCGCCTCCCTGCTCGGGTCCCGCCCGCCGTCCGCCTGGGCAAGATCGTGCGCGGGCAATCTAAGGCGCGCCGACCGAGATCACAACGCGGCGCGCCGGGAACCGGCGTGCGGCAGGCGGGCCACGTCTCGTACGCTGACCGACGGGAGAACGCGGCGATGGGGACGCGCGCCCGCGGAGGCCACCCACGAGCGACCCGGGGACGGTGCGAGCCCGGGAGGCAGGCCCGCCGGCGCATCACCCCGGAGCGGCCGGTGCGAACGACGCCACCCGCGCAGGTCGCGGGCGTCCACTAGTGCCGGACCCGGCAGGACAAGAGCGGGCCGGTCCGACGGATCGGTCAACGAGGGTGGCACCGCGAGGCGGCCGGAATCCACCGGCTGCCGCGTCCCTCGGTCGACCCGTCCCGGAGAGTCCGCGATGCCGCTCCAGCCGCTCCCCCCGCACGTCGACCTCCCCGCGCTCGAACACGAGGTGATCGCGCGCTGGCAGCACGCCGACGTCGTCGGCCGCGCGCTCACCGCCCGCACCGGCGGTCAGCGGTGGACGTTCTACGAGGGACCGCCGACCGCGAACGGCAAGCCTGGGACGCACCACATGGAGGCGCGCAGCTTCAAGGACCTGTTCTGCCGGTACCGCACGATGCGCGGCTACGACGTCCCGCGGCGCGCCGGTTGGGACTGCCACGGGCTGCCGGTGGAGCTGGCCGTCGAGAAGGAGCTCGGGTTCACCAGCAAGCACGACATCGAGGCGTACGGCATCGCCGAGTTCAACGCCCGCTGCCGTGAGTCGGTACTGCGGCACGTCGCGGACTTCGAGGCGATGAGCAACCGGATGGCGTTCTGGCTGGACTACGCGCACGCCTACCGGACCATGGATTCGGCCTACGTCGAGTCGGTGTGGTGGTCGCTGGCGACGCTGTGGCGCAAGGGCCTGCTCAGCGAGTCCTACCGGGTCACCCCGTACTGCCCACGGTGCGAGACGGCGCTGTCCGACCACGAGGTGGCCCAGGGGTACGCGACCGTCACCGACCCATCGGTCTACTTCCACGCGCCCGCCACCAGCGGGCCGCTGGCGGACCTCGGCGCGAGCTTGCTGGTGTGGACGTCGCTGCCGTGGACGATCTACCCGAACACGCTCATCGCGGTGAACCCGGAGGTGACCTACCAGGCGGTCCGCATCTCCGACGGGAACGTCTTCGTGGTCGCCGAGCCGCTCGTCGAGGCCGTTCTCGGCACCGATGTCGAGGTGCTGGGGTCCTGGACCGGCCGCGAGCTGGAAGGCACGACGTACCAGCGGTTCTACGACGTGCCGGGCATCCACGACGGTGCGACGCCCGCCCACTTCGTGGCGCTGGCCGACTACGTCACCGTCGACTCGGGCACCGGCCTCGTCGGGCAGTCGCCCGCTTTCGGTGCCGACGACATGGCCACCGCCGAGCGCTACCAGGCTCCCGTGGTCAACCCGGTCGACCGTTCCGGGCATTTCACGCCGGGGCTGCCGCTCGTCGGCGGCCGCCAGATCCGCGACTGCGACGGCATCGTCCTCGACGACCTCGACGCGCGCGGGCTGGTCCTGCGGCGGGAGCCGTACGAGCACAGCTTTCCGCTCTGCTGGCGCTGCGACACCCCGCTGGTCTACTACGCAATCCCCTCCTGGTACGTGCGTACGACCGCGGCCAAGGACGCGCTGCTGCGGGAGAACGCCAAGACCGACTGGCATCCCGAGACGATCCGCACCGGCCGGTACGGCGACTGGCTCGAGAACAACGTGGACTGGGCCCTGTCGCGAAACCGTTACTGGGGCACGCCACTTCCCCTGTGGCGGTGCGGAAACGGCCACATCACGCCGGTCGAGTCACTGACCGACCTGTCGCAGCGCGCGGGCCGCGACCTCGCGGACCTCGACCCGCACCGCCCGTTCGTCGACGAGGTCACCGTCCCCTGCGCGGACTGCGGCGAGACGGCACGGCGGGTCGAGGAGGTCATCGACTGCTGGTACGACGCGGGAGCCATGCCGTTCGCCCAGTGGGGCGCCCCGCACCGGGGCGACGCGGAGTTCACCGCCTCGTACCCCGCCCAGTTCATCGCCGAGGGCCTGGACCAGACGCGCGGCTGGTTCTACACGCTCATGGCCATCGGCACGCTCGTGTTCGACCGCTCGGCGTACGAGTCGGTGCTGTGCCTCGGCATCATCCTGGCGGAGGACGGCCGCCGGATGAGCAAGCACTTCGGCAACATCCTCGAGCCGATGGCGCTCATGGAACGGCACGGCGCCGACGCCGTGCGCTGGTTCATGCTGGCCGGCGGCTCGCCCTGGGGCGCGCGGCGGGTCGGGTCGGCCGCGCTCGACGAGGTGACGCGCAAGGTGCTGTTGACGACGTGGAGCACCGCGTCGTTCCACACCCTGTACGCCGACGCGTGCGGCTGGTCCCCGGCGGTCCCGGGACCGGAGCCGGCCGACCGGCCGGCGCTCGACCGCTGGGCCCTCGCCGAGCTGGCCGACACCGTCTCGGTCGTGACGGCCGCGCTCGACGCCTTCGACCCGACCTCCGCCGGTCGGCGGATCGCGGGGTTCGTCGACGACCTGTCCAACTGGTACGTACGCCGCAGCCGGCGGCGGTTCTGGGCGGGCGACCCGGCCGCGCTCGCCACCTTGCACGAGTGCCTGACGACGCTCGCGCGGCTGCTCGCCCCGTTCACGCCGTTCCTCGCCGACCAGCTGTGGCACGCGCTCGTCGTCGCAACCGACGACACGGCCCCGGACTCGGTGCACCTCGCCGACTGGCCCGCGGCAGGCGCCGACGACGCGGGGCTGCGGGCGGAGGTCGGTGCCGTCCGCCGCCTCGTCGAGCTCGGCCGCTCCGCGCGCGCGGAGTCCGCCGTCCCCACGCGGCAACCTCTCCGGGAAGCCGTGGTGTCCGACCCGGTCCGGCTCGGGCCGGACCTGCTCGCCGAGCTCGCGGACGAGCTGAACGTCCGCAGCGTGCGCCTGATCGGGCAGACCGAAGCGCTCACGACCACGCACTTCAAGCCGAACTTCCGCGGCCTGGGCAAGCGTTTCGGCAACGAGACGCAGGCGTGGGCGCAGGAGATCCGCGACCAGCGGGTGACGCGGACGGCTCCCGGCCGGTACGAGGTGACGCTGGAGGGCCGTACCGAGGTGCTCGGCGCCGAGGAGGTCGAGGAGCTGGAAGCCGCCGCGACCGGCTACGCGGTCACCACGGCGGGGAGCTCGTCGGTCGCGCTGGATCTCACCGTCACCCCGGAGCTGCGCCGGGCCGGTCTGGCCCGGGCCGCCTCGCGGGCTGTGAACGAGGCCCGAAAGGCAGCGGGGCTCGACGTCACGGACCGGATCGAGCTGTGGTGGGAGAGCGACGATGCCGAGATGGCTCAAGCGCTGACCGAGCACGCCGACGCCTTCGCCGCCGACGTCCTCGCCGTCATCGTGACCGGGCGGGCCCCGACTGCCGACCTGTCGGCCTATCCCTCCCCCGAGCTGCACGTCACGTTCTGGCTCCGGGCCGCCGGCGGGTGAGCACGGCAGATATGACACCGTGAGGGGACGGTGCACCCCCGGTGCGGAGCATCAAGTCCGCGGACAGAGGGCACCGATAGACATCGGGCCGGTGATGACATTCCGGCGGGAGTCGGGAGGTGGTGACGCCATGGTCGGCCTGCCTCGCCCGCTGAGCTCGGTCGATGCCGCGCACCCGGCCCTCACCCCGAACGCGGTCGCCGTCCCGGCTCTCGCCTCCCACGTTCGTCCCGCGATCGTGCTGCCCGAGCGGGAGACCCGTGAGCTACTCGCCGCCGCGGCGCAGCACGACGTGACCGACGGTGGGACCTTCTCGGCCGGCCTGGCCGGTGTCCAGGTCTGGTCGCGGCCGTTCGACGGGCCCACCGGGGGCCCCGGATCGGCGGTGCACCTCGGCTCGGTCGACTGGTCGTACGACACGCCCGTGCGCTACTACGTCACGATCTATCGGGCGATGGTCACCCAGGCCGGGGTGGAGCGGGGGCACACGACCACCAGCGTGCTGGCGGCCGTGCTCGGCCTGACCGGGATCCCGATGGAGAGCGAACGGGTGCAACTCGCCGTACCGCCGCCGCGCGACCCCTTCCGGCGCCGCCCCTGACGTCGAGGTCCGGTCAGCTGGTCCCGGTGCCCGGGTCGGCTGCCTTCCGCGGCGCTGCCGTCTTCGCCGGCGCGGTCTTCTTTGCAGCCTTCGTCGCCGCGGCCTTCTTCGCGGGCGCCTTCTTCGCGGCGGTCTTCTTCGCGGGCGCCTTCTTCGCGGGCGCAGCCTTCTTGGCGGCGGCCTTCTTCGCGGGCGCCTTCTTCACGGGCGCCGTCGCGGCCGGGGGCTGCTCGTCCGCAGCCTGCTGCGCGGGCGTGTCCGTGGGCTGCCCCGCAGCAGCAGCGGAGGCGGTGGCGCGGTCCTCGAGCGGCTCCGCTGCGGCGACGTCGGTCGCCGGCTCGTCCCGCGCGGTGCGCTCATCCGGCTTGCACACCCCGCACGGGGTGAAGCCCAGCTCGCGCGCTTCCTGCACCGTGATGTCCTCGGCCTCGCTGCCGGCATTGGTCAAAAAGCGGCACCCGGCGCGGTGATAGCGCGGACGGCCGCTGACGACGACGACGGTGCCGCCCGGGCGCAGGTTCGGCGCGATCTCCTCGCGTGCCTTCGACGCCGTCACCTCCACGGCCGCCGGCACGGGCACGACCGCGGGAACGGGCTCGAGCTCGGCGGTCTCCGCGGCGCTCGCCGCACCTGCGGTCGCGGCCGCCGGGACCGGTGCCGGCACCGTGCCGGCGCGCCGCGACGGTGTCATCCGGACACCCAGCAGCAGCAGGATGGCGGCCACGACCGTGACGCCCAGCGACGCGTAGATGAGAGCGAGACCGGTGGAGACCAGTCCGGCGATGAGGAGCGCCAGCCCGACGAGAACCAGCACAGCGCTGAGGACGATCACAGGACGATCCACCTTCGGGTCGGTCGGACGGGCAGGCGCCGCACGCGTTCCCGGCCCGGTCGGCACCTCGCCGTACGGGTCGGGGCGAACGGCCGCTCGGCGGCACGCGGTGCGATCGTCAGGATCTTAGCCGTCGCTGCCCTCTGCCGACCGCTCGCCGTACAGCGGCGGCGGTCGCAGCGGTGCCTCGCCCACCGAGACTGCCGCCGGTTCCGGTCGGGGAGCCCCGCTCACCAGGGCTTGCCGCGAGCCCCCCGACACCTGCGCCCGGGGCGGCTCCGGGGCACCCGCCTCCAGGTCGCGCAGCTGCAGATGCAGGTACGCGCGAAGGCGGCTGCGGTAGTCGCGTTCGAAGCTGCGCAGCTCGTCCAGCTTGGTGAGCAGCTGCTGCTGCTCGGCAGTCCGGCGCTGCACGATGGCTGCATGCTCGACCTCGACCCGCGAGATCGTGTCGGCGGCGTGGCGATGCGCCTCGGTCACGATGCGCTGCGCCTCGGCGCGAGCCTCGGCGATCGCCTCGTCGGCCGTGCGCTGGGCCAGGACGAGGGTGCGCCGCAACGCGTCCTCGGTGGGGCTGGCGGATGTCAGCTGGCCGGGCGCGCCCTCCCCTTCGACGGCGGCCGGCGGCTCCCCGCCGTTCAGTCGGGCGATCTCGCTGCCCGCCGCCTGCGCGCGCCGGGTCGCTGCCTCGGCCTGCTGCTGCGCCTGCTCGAGCCGAACCGTGAGGTCCTGCACCTGCGCCTGCGCGATCCGCGCATTCTCGTTCGCGCGGGCGACGAGCGCGTCGGCCTCGCGGCGAACCGCCTCCACCTCCGGGGACGCGGCCGCGGGCGACGTCGCAGCGGGGCTGCTCGCCTCGCCCCGGGCTGCAGTCAGGGCCTGCGCGTGCTCCGCGCGCAGCGCAGCGATCTCTCGCTCGTGCTGCTCGCGCGCCTCGTCGAGCATCCGCTGCAACCGGGCGTCGGCGTCGGCCCGTACCGCCGCGATCTGCGGATCGGTGATCGGTCCCTGGCCGGCTCGCAGCTGCTCGATCTCGGTCAGCAACCGCGTCAGCTCGCTCTCGACCTCGTCGAGAAAGGCATCGACCTCGTCCTCGTCGTAGCCCTGGCGGAAGCGCACGGACGTGAACAGCTTGTTCCGTACGTCTTGCGGAGTCAGTGTCACGCGATACTCCTCGGCAGACGAGGGCGGGTCCTGGACGGAAAAAGTGCCGGCAGGCTCACAGCCCGCGCACCACCTGCATGAGCACGATCGTCGTGATCCACGCGATCGGGTAGGCGAGCGAGATCGCGGTCCGGCCGATCCGGACCGGCTTGATCCAGCGTTCGAGCGGGAGCAGAACCGGGTCGGTGGCCGTGTAGGCCACCTCCAGGAGGGCAGCCACGCCGCCCGCCGGCCGGTACCGGGAGAAGGCCAGCACCCACGACATCACCCCCCGCACGAGCAACAGGACGAGAAAGACGACCAGGACGATGTACAGGGCCGTGCCCAGCGCGTGCACAACCGTCAGCTCTGATTGAAAAAGCCGCTCTCGGCGATCCGCGCCTTGTCCTCCGCGGAGACCTCGACATTGCTCGGGGACAGCAGGAACACCTTGTTGGTGACCCGTTCGATGGACCCGCGCAGACCGAAGATCAGCCCCGCCGCGAAGTCGACGAGCCGCTTCGCGTCCGCGTCGTCCATGTCGGTGAGGTTGATGATGACCGGAGTTCCCTCGCGGAAGTGCTCACCGATGATGCGAGCCTCGTTGTACGTGCTCGGCTGCAGAGTCGTGATCCGGTACGGATCGGTGACGGCCGCCGCCGCGGCAGTCGCCGTCACCCGCGTCACGCGCGGTTCGTCGTGCGCCACCGACAGGGATGTGCGCCGGACGGACTCGCTGCGCGCATGGTCACGGACGGACACCGGCGCCTGGCTCTGTCCCCGGGTGACCGCAGGCTCCTCGTAGCCGTCGTCGTACCCGTCGTCGTAGAACTCGTCCTGCTCGTCGGCATCGACGAGCCCCAGATACAGCGCCATGTTGCGCAGCCGTCCCGCCATGCGGTCGATGCTAACCGAGAGCGACGGTGGTACGCGCCCACGACGCGCCCTCTTCAGCGGAGGGCGCGGGCGCCGAACAACGCCGTCCCCACCCGTACCAGGGTGGCGCCCTCGGCGACCGCGGCCTCCAGGTCGGCGGACATGCCGGCCGATATCTCGCCGGCCGCCGGGTGCTCGCGCCGCAGGTCGTCCGCGATCGCCTGCAGCCGCGCGAACTGCGGACGGGCGGGCCGGCCCGGAACGGCGACCGCCATCACCCCGGCGAGGCGCAGGCGGGGTTCGTCGGCGACGCGCGCGGCGAGGGGGAGGACCTCCCGCGGATCGGCGCCGCCCCGTTCCGGGTCGCCGTCGAGAGTCACCTGGACCAGGACCGAGAGCGGAGCGCCGCTCCCGGCACCCCGAGCCAACAACGGGACGAGCTCGGCGCGGTCGAGGGAGTGGACCCAGGCCGCCGTCGCGGCGACGGCGCGCGCCTTGTTGCGCTGCAGGCGCCCGACGAAGTGCCAGCGAACCCCGTCGACGGCGGCCGCCTTGACACCGAGCTCCTGCGCGCGGCTCTCCCCGAAGTCGACCTGTCCCGCAGCGACGAGGTCGCGCACCCGCTCCACCGGCTGCAGCTTCGACACCGCGACCAGCCGCACGTCCGACGGAGGTCGGCCGGCTGCACGGGCCGCCGCATCGATGCGGGCCCGGACGGCGGCCAGCCGCTCGGCCGCGGTCACCGCTATTTCAGGAAGTCGGGGACGTCGAGCTCGTCGTCGTCGTCGAACACCACGGTGCGCCGGTCCGGGCGCGGGGTGGGTCGCGGGGTCGCGCGCGGGGTCGCGACTGCCTCGGCCGCAGCCGGCTGCTCCGACGCGGGCGCCGCGACGCCGTCGTCCTCGAAGACGTGGGTGACGACCGGAGCGGGGGTGGGAGACGGCGCGACGCGGGTCGCGGGCCGGGGCCGCTCGGTGCGTACGGCGGGCGCGTTGCTGTCGAACCCGGCTGCGATGACCGTGACGCGGACCTCGTCGCCCAGCGCGTCGTCGATGACGGTACCGAAGATGACGTTGGCGTCCTGGTGCGCCGCGTCGGTGATGAGCTCGGCCGCAGCGTTGATCTCGAACAGGCCCAGATCGCTGCCGCCGGCAATGGAGATGAGGACGCCGTGCGCGCCTTCCATGCTCGCCTCCAGCAGCGGACTGGCGACCGCCATACCCGCGGCCGTTGCGGCGCGATCCTCGCCGCGCGCGTTCCCGATGCCCATCAGCGCCGTGCCCGCGCCGGCCATCACCGTCTTGACGTCGGCGAAGTCGAGGTTGATCAGGCCCGGGGTCGTGATCAGGTCCGTGATCCCCTGGACACCGGACAGCAGCACCTGGTCGGCCGACGAGAACGCCTCGAGGACCGAGACGTTCTGCTCGCTGACCTCCAGCAGGCGGTCGTTCGGGATCACGATGAGGGTGTCGACCTCGGCGCGGAGGTTGGTGACCCCCTGCTCGGCCTGCTCGGCGCGCCGCCGGCCCTCGAAACGGAACGGTCGCGTGACCACACCGATAGTCAGGGCTCCGATGCCGCGGGCCACGTTCGCGACGACCGGCGCCCCGCCCGTGCCGGTGCCGCCGCCCTCACCAGCGGTGACGAAGACCATGTCGGCGCCCTTGAGCACCTCCTCGATCTCCTCGCGGTGGTCCTCGGCCGCCTGCCGACCGACCTCCGGATCCGCGCCGGCGCCCAGACCGCGCGTCAGCTCCCGACCGATGTCGAGCTTGACGTCGGCATCGCTCATGAGCAGTGCCTGGGCGTCGGTGTTCACCGCGATGAACTCGACGCCCTTCAGCCCCGCCTCGATCATCCGGTTCACGGCGTTCACGCCGCCACCGCCGATGCCGACCACCTTGATGACGGCCAGATAGTTCTGCGGAGCGGGCACGAGCGGACCTCTCGCTTGGGTCGCTGACGTACGGACATCCCCCTGCGACCCGTCGGCGGTGCGGGGAAGGCATCGCCGTCACGGCCGCGAGCGGGCAAACCCTCAACGTCAACCAGACGGTTACAGTTATGTCAACCTGTAGTGCTGAGCGACACCGTAGAGAGCCGGTCGAGGGACGGTCAAGCGCTGCCGTTCGGACCCCGCACGGACCGCCGAAGGGACGCCGCAGCGGACGCCGACCGGTCGAGCGCCGCGCCCGGCAGATCAGCCGGAGAACGACCCGACGAGGCGTACCTCCGGTTCGAGAACCACGCCGCTCGCGTCCGCAACCGTCGCGCGCACGTGCCCGATCAGCGCGCGGACGTCCGCCGCGGTCGCGAGCAGGCCGCCGTCCGTGGCGCGCTCGACGACGACGAAGTTCGCGTGCTTGTCGGACACGCGCACGCCTCCGACGCGAAATCCCTTGAGGCCCGCCGCCTCCACGAGGCGGCCGGCCGAGTCGCCCGGTGGGTTGGTGAACACCGAGCCGCAGTTGCGCTCGCGCAGCGGCTGTGTACGGCGGCGCCACGCTCTCAGCTCGTCGAGATCGGCCCTGATCGCGGCCGGGTCCGCCGGCGTGAGCGCCCAACGGGCCGCGAGGACGACCGAACGCTCGGGAAGGGCGGAGCGCCGGTAGGCGAACCCGAGGTCGGCCGCGGCAAGGGTTTCGACCTGGCTGCCGGCAGGCAGGACGACGTCGACGGAGACCAGCCGCGTGGCGACCTCCCCGCCGTGCGCGCCCGCGTTCATGCGTACGGATCCGCCTACCGTCGCGGGGATTCCGGCCGCGAACTCCAAGCCGGCCAGGCCTTCGGTAGCAAGCCACGCCGCGAGCGCCGGCATGGCCGCACCGGCGCCCGCCTCGGCGATGTCGCCGTCTCGGCGCAGCCATTTCAGCCCCGCGCCGAGCTTGACGACGACGGCATCGATGCCGGCGTCGGCGACGAGCGTGTTGCTGCCCTTTCCGAGGACGAAGACCGGCAGGTCCGCGCTGTCCGTACCGGCGAGCGCACGGGCAAACACCGTGGCGTCCTCGACGGTCTGGAGCAGCACGAAGAGAGCGGCCGCACCACCGACGCCGAGGGTCGTCGACGATCCCAGGCCGTAGTCGCGTACGGGTTGGAGACCTCCTGCCGTACAAGCCTTTTCGAGTGCATCCAGGGCGGCCGGGTCGGCGTGCGGCTCCCATGCCGTCGGGATCACGCCGAACGCTCCCCCAGGCGCGCCAGGATCTCCGGACCGGCCAGGGTCACGTCTCCCGCGCCGACCGTCATGACCAGATCGCCTGGGGCAGCAAGGCTTGCGACGATCTCTGTCGCCCGGTCCATCGACGGCTCGAAGCGAACGTGCTCGGCCGCGAGGGGTACGGCACCCGCGACCAGCGCTCCGCTGACACCGGGTACGGGGTCCTCTCTGGCTCCGTAGACCTCCAGCACCACGACCACGTCGGCAAGCCCCAACGCCTGGCCGAACTCGGCGGCGAAGTAGGCGGTGCGGCTGTACAGGTGCGGCTGGAAGACCACCACCAGCCGGCCGGAACCGGCGACCACACGCGCCGCGGTGAGCGCCGCAGCGACCTTGGCGGGGTTGTGCGCGTAGTCGTCGAACACGCGCACGCCGCCAGCGGTGCCCTTGAGCTCCATGCGGCGACGGGCCCCGGTGAACCCGGCCAGCCCGTCGGCGAGGCCGGCGAAGGGCAACCCCAAGCCGATGCCGGTCAGCACGGCCGCCGCGGAGTCGAGGGCGTTGTGCACGCCCACGACCGCGAGATCGACCACTCCGAGCCGCGTACCGCGCAGATGTGCGACGTACGAGGTGCCGTCGGGACGGACCGACACGTCGCGCAACTGCAGGTCCGCGTCCGCGGCCCGGCCGTAGGTCCGCACGTCCACCCCCTGTTCGCGGGCATGCGCAGCCAGCGCTCTCGCCCCGGCATCGTCCGCGCAGGCCACGAGGAAGCCGTCCGGCGGCAGCTGGCGGGCGAACCCGCGGAACGCCTCGGCGACCGCGTCCGGGCTGCCGTAGTGGTCCAAGTGGTCGGCCTCGATGCTGGTGACGATGGCCGCGTGCGGGCGCAGCAGCAGGAAGGACGCGTCGCTCTCGTCGGCCTCGGCGACGAACACCGGCCCGGTCCCCTCGTGGGCGCCGGATCCCGCCTCGTTCAGGTCTGCACCGATCGCGAAGGACGGATCGGTGTGACAGTGCTGGAGCGCGACCACCAGCATCGACGTCGTCGTCGTCTTGCCGTGCGTCCCGGCCACCGCGACGCCCGTACGGCCGACCATCAGCTGGGCCAGGGCCTGTGCCCGCGGCAGCACCGGAATGCCCCGCTCACGTGCCGCCACGAGCTCGGGATTGCCGGGCCGGATCGCCGACGAGGCGACCACGACGCGCGCGCCGTCCAGGTTCTCCGGCGAGTGACCGACGGCGATGCGAGCACCCAGGGCGCGCAGCGCGGCCAGAGCCGTGCCGTCCTTCGCGTCGCTGCCGCTGACCCAGGCGCCCCGCGCCAAGAGGATGCGGGCGATGCCGCTCATGCCCGCCCCACCGATACCGACCAGATGGACCCGATCGAGCGTCGGCGCGTGATCCGTCACCCGACCATTCTCGCCCGGCCGCCGGCCACGGCGGTGCGGACCAGGTCCACCAGGGCCGCGGCCGCATCACTGGTACTGCTGCGGGCGCGGCTGCCCATCCGTGCCAGCGCGTCGGCGTCACCGGTGAGAGGCACCAGCCGGTCCCGGACCCAGTCACCGTCGAGATCGGCGTCGTCGACGAGCAGACCACCTCCCGCTGCCACGACCGGCTCGGCGTTCAGCCGTTGCTCGCCGTTCCCGATGGGCAGCGGCACGTAGACGGCGGGGAGCCCGACGGCGGCCAGCTCGGCGCACGTCATCGCGCCGGCGCGGCAGAGCGCCAGGTCCGCGGCCGCGTATGCGTCCGCCATCCGCTCGATGTACGGCAGCACGAGGTGACGGGGGAACGCCGCGACGTCCGCCGCGACGTCCGCCGCGTGCGCCGCCCCGGCGTGGTGCAGAACGAAGACGCCGGCGGCATCGAGAGCCGGAGCAGCGGCAACCACGGCGCGGTTGATGCGGCCGGCCCCCTGCGAGCCGCCCGTCACCAGCAGCACCGGGCCCCGGTCGATGCCGAAGCCGGCCCGCGCGGCCGGCTGCCGGGACCCGCGATCCAGGTGCGCGATCTCGGCGCGGAGCGGGATGCCGAGCACACGGGCGTGCGGCAATCCGCAGCCGGCGTGCGCGACCGCGACGTACGGCGTGAGCCGCGCCCCCAGCCGGTTGGCGATGCCCGCGCGCGCGTTGGCCTCGTGCACGACGATGGGCACGCGTCGACGCCGGGCGGCGAGGTAGGCAGGCACGCTCACGTACCCGCCGAAACCGACGACGGCGCAAGGGGTTTCGCGATCCACGA
This sequence comes from Mycobacteriales bacterium, assembly GCA_036379355.1. Taxonomy (GTDB): domain Bacteria; phylum Actinomycetota; class Actinomycetes; order Mycobacteriales; family CAJCIY01; genus CAJCIY01. The sequence goes on from DASVGV010000113.1 coordinate 12,878, forward strand.
CGGCGATGGCCGCTCGGACGGCCTGCCTCAGCCGCACCGGCACGGTCGCGAGCGCGCGACCGGGTCGGCGCGGCAGCGGCACGCGGGGCACGGTCGCCAACGAGTAGCCGCGGGCCGGGACCAGCCGGGCCTCGAGCCCGGTCGCGGTTCCGAGCACGACCGGACGGAAGCCCGCCGCCGCGAGCGCGTCGGCGGTCGCGAGCGCGGGCTCCACATGACCGGCCGTTCCGCCGGCCGCGAGCAGAACGGTCTGCACGGCTGGTCAGTGTCGTGCACGGCGGCGCGACCGCCGCGCGGGCACGCCCTTCTCCGTCCGCGCGAAGGACGCGAGCAGGCCGATCGCGATCATCTCCGGCACGAGCGCCGACCCGCCGAAGGAGATCAGCGGCAGGGGGATTCCGGTGATCGGCAGCACCCCGACGACCGCGCCCATGTTGACGACCGCCTGGCCGACGATCCACACCGTGACGGCGGCCGCCGCGAGCCGCACGTACCGCTCGGTCGTCCGCTGCGCGACCCGGAACCCGGCGTACCCGAGGACGGCGAACAGACCGATCACGAGCAACGTGCCCAGGAGACCGAGCTCCTCACCGATGATCGCGAAGATGAAGTCGGTGTGAGCGTTCGGGAGGTAGCCCCATTTCTCGGCCGACGAGCCCAGGCCCTTGCCCCACCAGCCGCCGGCGGCCAAGGCGTAGATCCCTTGCACCGCCTGGTATCCGCCCTGCTGGGAGTCCCGGAAGGGGTGGAGGAACGACGTGATGCGCGCGAGGCGGTACGGCTCGGCGATCGCCAGCAGCGCGCCGAGAGACAGGATCGACCCGAGGGTGATGCCGAAGATGCGGCCCGGTGCACCGACGACCCACAGCAGTGTGAACACGATGAGCAGCAGCACGATCGTCGTGCCCATGTCGGGCTCGGCCATCACGAGTGCGGCGTAAAGCAGCCCGACGGGAAGAAGCGGCACGACGATGTGCTTCCACTGGCCGAGCAATTTCCACTTGCGGACCAGCACGTCCGCGCCCCAGATCACCAGCGCGAGCTTGGCGATCTCCGACGGCTGCACGGTGACGCTGCCGACGCCGACCCATCTGGTGGCGCCGTAGGCGGACACGCCGATGCCCGGGACCAGCACGGCCAGCAGCCCCACGGTGGTGGCCAGCACGAGCGGGTAACCGGCCCGGCGGATGTAGGACAAAGGCAGCCGGGTGGCTGCCACGGCGAAGGGGGCGCCGATGACGACCCACATCAGCTGCTTCTCGAACAGGGCGTACGAGTTTCCGGACGCCTGGAACGACGAGACACTCGAGGCCGAGAGGACCATGACCAGACCCAGGACGATCAGTAGGCCCGCCGATCCGACGACGAGGTAGTACGAGGTCAGGGGCCGGTCGAGGAACCGGGTGCGAGGAGTCGCCACAGCCCGCAACTGCGGCGCGGCGGCCGCACGACCGAACGGAACGGTCGTCATCGCGACTCCTGGCGCCGGGGGAAGCTGTCGTGCGCATCGTCTCCGAGACCGTGCCCACCCGCCGGGATATCCGCGGCGTGGCGGGAAGAATTCACCCCGATGATGGCGACAACGTCAGGCCAGGCTGCCGTGCGCGAGGAACTCGGCGTAGAACAGGCCGAGCCCGAAGGCCACGGAGAGACCGGCGAGGATCCAGAACCGGATCAGGATCGTGACTTCTTCCCAGCCCCCCAGTTCGAAGTGGTGGTGCAGCGGCGCCATGCGGAAGACCCGGCGCCCGGTTGTGCGGAACAGCGCGATCTGCACGATGACCGAGAGGGTGACCGCCGCGAACAGCCCGCCCAGCACGACCAGGAGCAGTTCCGTGCGCGTGGTGATCGCGATCGTGGCGAAGGCACCACCCAGGGCCAGCGAGCCGGTGTCGCCCATGAAGATGCGCGCGGGCGGCGCGTTCCACCACAGGAAGCCGAAACAGGCACCCATGGCGGCTGCCGCCACCACGGCGATGTCGAGGGGATCGCGGACCAGGTAGCAGGACGTGGCCACCTCGCCACAACGGTTTCCGAACTGCCAGAACGCAATGATCACGTACGCGCCGAAGACCATCGCCGAGACGCCGGTCGCGAGCCCGTCCAGACCGTCGGTGAGGTTCACCGCGTTCGAGGTGCCACTGATCATGAGGTAGGCCCAGATCACGAATCCGAGGACGCCCAGCCCGATGGTCGAGTCGTGGATGAACGAGATGTGGTCGGAGGCCGGTCGCAGGTGCCCGACGTCGCCGCTGCGGAACTGCCTCGCCAGGACCGCGAAGACGACGGCCACGGAAGCCTGTCCGACCAGCTTCGCGGTCTTCGACAGCCCGAGATTGCGCTGGTGCCGGATCTTGAGGAAGTCGTCGAGGAACCCGACCAGCCCGAGGCCCGTCATCGTCATCAGGACGAGCAGGCCGGACACGGTGGGACCGGTCTGGCGAATGAGGTGGGCGACGAGATAGCCGACGAGGGTGGCCACGATGATGACCGTGCCGCCCATCGTCGGCGTGCCGCGCTTGGCGTGATGGCTCTGCGGTCCGTCGTCGCGGATCTCCTGGCCGTAGCCCTGCCGCCGGAAGAAGCGGATGACCGCCGGGGTGGTGAGGACAGCCACCAAGAGCGACGCGAGCGCCGCGATGAGGACCGACTTCACGGGGACTCATCCTGCCGTACGAGCCGCTCCGCGAGCCGTTCCAGACCGGCGGCGCGAGAAGCCTTGACCAGAACCACATCTCCGGGGCGGAGCTCGCCGGCAAGCAGCGCGAGCGCGGCGTCCACGTCGGCCGCGTCGGCGTCGGCAGCGTACGCGGGGGCATCCACCGCCACGATGCGGTCGACGGACAGCGACCGGGCGTACGCCGCGACCGCGGCGTGTGCGGCATCGGCCCCGTCGCCCAGCTCGGCCATCGGCCCCAGCACCGCCAGCCGCCGCCGCGCATCCATCGCGGCCAGGGCGTCGAGAGCAGCGCGCATCGACTCGGGGTTCGCGTTGTAGGCGTCGTTCACCACGACCACGCCCCCCGCCGTCTCGGCGATCTCCATCCGCCAGCGGCTCACCGGCCGAGCCCGGTTCAGCGCGGCGCCGACGACCTCGACCGGCAGGCCCTCCGCGAGTCCGACCGCGGCTGCGGCGAGCGCGTTGCTCACCTGATGCGCGCCGACCAGGAGGAGGCGTACCGGCGTGGCCCCTTCGGGCGCCACCAGCCGGAACCCGGCCCGTCCGTTCCGGTCGAGGTCCACGCCCTCGGCCCGCACGTCGCCCGTCGCACCGAACGTGCGGATCGCGGCTCGGGCCCGCGGCGCCATGGCCGCGACGAGGGGGTCGTCCGCGTTGAGGACCGCGAGCTCGGACGCGGCCTCGGCGAGCTCCCCCTTCGCCTGCGCGATGGCGGCGCGGCTCCCGAACTCGCCCAGGTGCGCGCTGCCCACGTTGAGGACGACACCGGTGTGCGGCCGGGCCATCGCGCAGAGGCGTGCCACGTCCCCGCGCGCCCGCGCCCCCATCTCCAGGACCAGGTGCCGCGTGGACTCGTCCGCGCTCAGAACCGTCAGCGGTGCACCGAGGTCGTTGTTGTAGGAGCCGGGCGGAGCGACCGTCGGGCCGGACTCGGCCAACACGGCAGCGAGCAGGTCCTTCGTCGACGTCTTGCCGGCCGATCCGGTGACGCCGGTGACGCGGGCGGGCAGCCGGTCCCGGTGGTGTGCCGCCAGCGCGGCCAGCGCGCGGACGGCATCGGGTACGAGGACGTGGGGCACGTCGACGGGGCGCTCGACGACCGCTGCGACCGCACCCGCGTCGCAGGCAGGTCGCACGAAGTCGTGCCCGTCGACGCGCTCTCCGGGCAGGGCGACGAACAGGGCGCCGGAACGGGCAGAGCGCGAGTCGATGACGACGCTCTCGTACGTCGCCCTGGGGTCCGCGTGCAGCACGCCGCCGGTGGCGGCCGCAGCCTCGGCCAGCGTCGCGATCACGAGGCGATCGCCCGGCGCAGCACGTCGCGGTCGTCGAAGGGACGGACGACGCCGGCGCTCTCCTGGCCGGTCTCGTGTCCCTTGCCGGCGACGAGCAGCGTGTCCCCGCTTTCCAAACCCGCTGCGGCCAGGGCGATTGCCGCGGCACGGTCCGGCTCGACGACGAACCGTCCCGAAAGACCTGCGGTCATCTCGCCCAGGATCGCCATCGGGTCCTCGCTGCGGGGGTTGTCGCTCGTGAACACCGCCAGGTCGCTGCCCGCGACGGCGGCGCGGGCCATGGCGGGTCGCTTGCCGTGGTCTCGGTCGCCACCGGCGCCCAGGACCACGACCAGGCGTCCTCGGGTCAGCGGGCGCAACGCGGCCAGGACCCGGGCGACCGCATCGGGCGTGTGGGCGTAGTCGACCAGCGCGGTGAACGCCTGGCCCGCCTCCACCCTCTCGAGCCGTCCGGGAGGGCCGCCGGCCGCCGCGACTCCGGCCGCCGCGCGGGCCACGTCCAGTCCTGCGCACGCCCCGGCCGCCAGCGCGGCCAGCGCGTTCGCCACGTTGAACGAGCCCGGCAGGGGCACGCCGAGGAGCAGGTCCGCACCGTGCGGGCCCTGCACCGGGACCTGCGACCCGCGGGCGTCTGCCGTGCCCTCCCCGGCCCGCCAGTCGGCGTCCCCGTCGCCGACCGCGTAGGTCACCACCGGAATCCGTACCTGCCGGGCGAGCCGCCGGCCCCAGGCGTCGTCCACGCAGATGACGGCACGCCGGCAGCGACCGGGCTCGAACAGGCTCGCCTTGGCGGCGAAGTACCGCTCCATCGTGCCGTGGTAGTCGAGGTGGTCCTGCGACAGTCCGGTGAACACGCCCACGTCGTAGGTGATGCCGTCCACGCGGTGCTGGTCCAGCGCGTGCGACGACACCTCCATCGCGACCGCCTGCACCCCGCGCTCGCGGGCCACCGCCAGCAGCGCATGCAGGTCGGGCGCCTCCGGCGTCGTGCGCACCGACGCGATCACCTCGTCGCGCAGGCGGGTCTCGATGGTTCCGATCAGCCCCGTGACACGGCCGCACGCCCGCAGGGCGGCGTCGAGGAGGTACGTGACCGTCGTCTTCCCGTTCGTCCCGGTGACACCGATCATCGTCATGGCGGCGGCCGGGTGCCCGTAGACCTCCGCCGCGAGGCCACCGACGAACCTTCGCGGACGGTCCACCGCCAAGACGGGCACCTGCTCCGGCACGACCACACCCGGCTCGGTCAGGACCGCGACCGCGCCGGCACCGATCGCGGCGGTCACGAACGCGCCCCCGTGGGTGACAGCGCCGGGAAGCGCCGCGTACAGGTCGCCCCGACGCACCGACCGGGAGTCGAGCGTCACGCCGGAGACGCCGATCCGGTCCCACCCGCCGCCGGGCCGCACTCCGGCCAGAGCCGCGAGGCGATCGAGCGGAACCGGCGTCCGACCGTCGGGACGTGGCACGGACACGTCGCTGAACCTAACTGCCCAGCGGGAACAGTGGTGCCTTCGACGCCGACGGCGGGATCTTCAAGGACTGCAGGGCGAACGACATCACCTTCTGGAAGACCGGTGCAGCCACGGTGCCGCCGTAGATGTTGCCCTTCGGCTTGTCCAGGACCACCTCGACCACGAGCCGGGGGTTCTGCGCGGGCGCCATGCCGACGAAGGTGGCGGTGTAGCCGGAGTACCTGCCGTTGGCGCCGATCGCGTTGGCGGTCCCCGTCTTGCCGGCGATGCGGTAACCCGGGATCGCCGCGTCGGGAGCCGTTCCGTTGGTCGTGGTGACCTGCTCGAGCATCTCCCGCAGGGTCAGCGCGACCGAGGAGTCCACCACCCTGTGCGTGGCCGGGGCCGGCGCCTTGGTCACCGTCCCGTCGGGTGCTGTGGTCGATGCCACGATCGACGGCTGGACGTAGACGCCACCGTTCGCGAGCGCACCGTACGCCGCCGCGATCTGCATCGCGGTGACGTCCATGCCCTGGCCGAACGGGATCGTGGCAGCGGTGGTCGGGCCCCACTTGTCCACCGGCGGAAGGACGCCAGCGCTCTCCCCGGGCAGCCCAACGCCCGTCGGCTGGCCGAAGCCGAACGCCTTGAGGTACGAGTCGACGGTGGCGTTGCCCAGTCGCTGGGCGATCTCGATGGCACCGATGTTGCTGGACTTGGCCAGCACACCGGTGAAGGTGAGGTGCTCGGTGCCATGCGGCTCGGCGTCGTGGAACGTCGCGTCGGCGACCCGCAACGAGGGCGGGATCGTGAGCACCGACGTCGGCGTCAGGGTCTTCGTCTGCAGCGCCGCGGCAGCCACGATCATCTTGTTGACCGAGCCCGGCTCGTACATGTCACTGACCGTGCGGTTGCCGGTCTGCCCGGGCTTGGCGGCGCCGGGATCCGCGGCGTTGAACGTGGGGGCCGTGGCGTCGGCCAGCACCTGACCGGTCGTGGGGTCGAGCACGATCACACTGCCCGAGTCGGCGTGGGAGGCCGCCACCTGCGCGGCGATCGCCTGTTCGGCCATCCACTGGATGTCACGGTTCAGCGTCAGCGTCACCGTCGAGCCGGCGACGGCCGGCGTCGTCCGGTCCACTCCTCCGGGGATGACCGTGCCCTGTGGGTCGACCTCGACCGTCGAGCTGCCGGCGGTGCCCTGGAGGATCGACTGGTCCGCCGCCTCGACGCCCGCGACGCCCTGCCCGGCGTAGTTGGTGAACCCGACGACGTTGGAGGCGAGCGTGCCCCCCGGATAGATCCGCTTCGTCTCGTCGAGGGTGGCGACCCCCGGCAGCTTCAAGGCATCGACCTGCCGTCCCTGCGCCGGCGTGAGGCCGTGGGCCAGGTAGACGAACCGTCCGTGCAGCGTCATGCGCGCCTGGATGGTGGCGGCGTCGACGCCGAGGAGCGGCGCGAGGCGGGCCGCCTCGCGAGGTGCGTCGGTGACCAGCGTCGGATCGACATAGACGGCCCGCGCGTCCACCGACTCGGCAATGACGTTTCCGTCGCGATCGGTGATCGCGCCGCGGACCGGCTGGATCGTGGTCGTACGCACCCGCTGCTGTTCGGCCTGCGCGGCATACGCGGTAGCGCCGAACCCCTGCAGGTACAGCAGACGGGCGACCAGGGCGAGTAGGGCCATCGTCAGGACGACGACGCCGGCCCGCAGCCGGACGCCGGGCCGTACCGACCGGCGGACGGGTCGTGTCCGGCTGCGCACGGCGGTCTTCGGGCGGCCACGGGACGATGCGCGCCGAGGGCGAGGTGTGGCCGACCGTGCAGCCGCCCGCCGCGGTGTCCCGCGCTGCGCTGTTGCCTGCCGTGCAGCGCCTTTCGCCCGGCGGCCGCCGGCGACACCGGGCTTCGGGGGAGGCAACCAGCCGTCCCGTCGCGGAGTCGAACGGCGCGGCGGCGTCATGGCCCCGCCTTCGGGTGCGGCCCGTTCGGGGGGGCCGCCTGGCCCGCGACGACGACCCCGTCAACGGCCTTCGCCCCAGCGGCAGGGACCGGAGCGCCGGCCATGACCGGCCCCACCACCGTGCCGCCAGGGGTCACGTACCCGGCAGTGAGGTCCGGCACCATGCCCAGCGCGGTCGCCCGGGCGGCCAGCGCGGCCGGGTCCTGGTCGTGCTCGACGGCGCGCTGTAGCGCCTGCTCCTGGTCCTGGAGCGCGGCACCCTGCTGCTGGAGGTCGGTCAGCCGGAACGACGCCTGTGCGCGCTGCATGTTGAGCAGCAGCAGCCCGACGAGGCCGAGCGCCAGGATGGCGGCGACCAGCAGGACGAACGGCATCTTCGCCGCCTTGCGGCGCGGCGCGCGCACCAGGCGAAGGAACGGACGTCGCTCCGACAACCCTTGCGGTACGGGCGTTTCCAGCGGCTGCGCGGTCATGCCGCGTCCCGTATGCGCTCGACGGCGCGCAGGCGCGCGGAGGCCGCGCGTGGGTTGTCCGCCACCTCGTCCGGCGACGGCCGCTCCGCACCCCGCGTGAGAGCACGCAGCTCCGGTACGGCGTCGGCGGCCGGTACGGGCAGGTCCGCGGGCAGCGCCGCGGTCGTTCCGGTGGCGAACGCCTTCTTGACGATGCGGTCCTCCAGGGAGTGGTACGACAGAACCGCGAGGCGACCCTGCACGGTCAGCGCCTTGATGGCGGCGGGGACGGCACGGGCCAGGGCGTCGAGCTCCCCGTTCACCTCGATCCGCAGCGCCTGGAAGGTGCGGGTGGCGGGATGCCCACCAGTGCGGCGGGTCGCGGCGGGGATGGCCGCCTTCACGGTCTCGGCGAGCTGGCCGGTCGAGGCGATGGGGCGGGCGCGCACGATCGCCTGCGCGACCCGCGCGGCGAACCGCTCCTCGCCGTAGCGGCCGATGACGCGAGCCAGATCCCGTACGTCGTAGCTGTTCACGACCTCTGCGGCGGACGGGCCCCGACTGGTGTCCATGCGCATGTCGAGCGGAGCGTCCTGGCGGTACGAGAAACCGCGAACCGCGTCGTCGAGCTGGAGTGAGGAGACTCCCAGATCCATCAGGATGCCTTGCACCGCAGGCAGTCCCAGCCCGGCGAGAATGTCCGGGAGCTCGTCGTAGACGGCATGGACGAAGGTGGTCCGGTCGGCGAAGGCGGCCAGCCGGGCGGTGCTCCGGGTCAACGCGTCGGCATCGCGGTCGATGCCGACGAGGCGGACCGCGGGCAGGGCGGCCAACAGGGCGGCGGCATGGCCTCCCAGCCCGAGCGTGCAGTCGACGACGACCGCCTCGGGCTCGCGCAGGGCCGGAGCGAGCAGAGCGACGATCCGCTCACGCATCACCGGCACATGTGCCATGCGGTTCCCCTGACATTCCGACCCTGCCCCGACCCTGCTGCACCGCCACCTGTCTCCCGTCCGCCGGCCCATCTCGGCCCCCGCTCCGACCTGGCACCGGGGAAGGTGCGCCAGGGCAGGAGCGGGGGGAGAGATGGGTCTGCGGGCAGCCCCGTCAGAACCCGGGGAAGACCTCCTCGCCCAGTTGCGCGTACGTCGGCTCCTGCTCGCGCAGGTAGGCCTCCCACGCGCCGGCGTCCCAGACCTCCGCACGGGTGTTGGCACCGACAACCACGCACTCCTTGTCGAGCCCCGCGTAGGTCCGCAGGGTCGACGGCACGGAGATGCGGCCCTGCTTGTCCGGCACCTGGTCCACGGCCGAGCCGTAGAACAGCCGGCCGTAGTCCTGCGCGCCGCGGTTGGTGAGCGACGCCTGCCGCAACGTCGCGCTCATCCGCACGAACTCGTCGGTCGGGAACACGTACAGGCAGTTGACCTGTCCACGCGTGATCACCAACCCCTCCGCCAGCTCGTGCCGCCATTTGGCCGGCAGGACCAGCCGGCCCTTCTCGTCGAGGCGGAGCGGATGCGTGCCGAGGAACACCCCGCCACCTCCCCGTCTCTGCCCGTTCGTTCCATCGCGCGCCACATTACCCCACAACGCTCCACCGTCAACGGTGGTCGCTCCACGACACACCGACGATCTGCGCGGTCGAGGGAGGGCGCACTCAGCAGCTCGCCTCAGGCCTCGACCAGTCGGAAGTTGCTGCGGCACAGGACATTTGATGCCCGCTTTGCGCATCGGGCCCAGGTCGCGGCCGAGCCGACGGGCCGCGCCGGCTCCGCGCCACCCCCGGAGCGGCCTATCGGCGGCCCGCTCCACAACGCCCCACCCGACCCGGGCGGGTGCCGGGGCTCAGGGCTCGAGGCGCCCCACGACGGTGTGCCGCAGCGCAGGCGGCAGGAGCCGGTCGACCACCAGGGCGTCGAGCCGGGCAGCGATCGCCTCCACCCGCCGCCACGGCAACCGGCGGGCCACGCCGGGGCGGCGGCCGTGCGTCACGTACGAGGCCGTGAGGACCATCGTCGACAGCCAGTCCGCCGTGCGGAGAACCGGCCGGGTGAACCCCGCCTCGCGCGCGAGGCGGTCGATGTCGGCGACGGTGAAGACATGCAGGTTTGCCGCCATCGACGCGACCTCCCAGAAGTCCTCCTCCGCCGTGAGCGGCCTGCGCAGCAGCGCCAGCAGGACCCGGACGAGGACCGCCCCGTGCCCCTCGACCGCAGGGGTCGGCTCGGACGACAGCACCACCGCGCCGTTTGGTCGAAGAACGCGGCGCCACTCACGCAGGGCCCGGACGACCTCGGGGAGGTGGTGCAGGACACCGCGGCACACGATCACGTCCACCGAGGCCGCGGCGAGCGGCAGCACGGTGGCGTCGGCCTGCACCAGCGGCCGGCCCCCGGCGAGGCGGGCGCGGGACAGCATCCCGGTCGACAGGTCGGAGCCGACGACCGTCACGTCCGGGCGTGCCCGCCGCAAGCCGGCCGCCAGCCACCCGGTGCCGCACCCGACGTCGACGACCACGTCGCCAGGGCGCAGCGACCGCCCCAGCAGCTGCTGGATCTCGGCGAGGGCACGGCGGGCGGACGCGGCATCGTGGACGATCGCGAACCGCTCGTCGTAGTACGCGCACTCGTGGTCGTGGAACGTCCTGTTCACGGCGACCAGGTCGGGCGCCTCGTCCGTCACCGGCGCGAGTCTGCCGTACCGCCGGAATGTCCCGGTAGTGGCCCGATCGTGACGAAGACGGGGAGCGTCAGGCCCAGGTAGGTGCGATGCTGCCGGGACCGGGCTGCGCGCGTGCCGCCCGCGATGCCTACGGAGGTCCGGTGGCGAGGCGAGGTGCAGTGCGGGCGGAGCTGGACACGGTGCTGTCGCTCGCCGAACGCATGCAGGCGAACATCGAGTCCGTCGTCGACGGCAAGTCCGACGTCGTCCGCACGTCGATCGCCGTCCTGCTCGCCGAGGGGCACCTGCTCATCGAGGACGTACCGGGCGTCGGCAAGACGACGTTGGCCAAAGCCCTCGCCGCCTCCATGGGGGCGGACGTGCGGCGCATCCAGTTCACCCCGGACCTGCTGCCGAGCGACGTGACCGGGGTGTCGATCTACAACCAGGAGACGCGCGACTTCGAGTTCAAGCCCGGGGCGATCTTCGCGAACGTCGTGCTGGGCGACGAGATCAACCGCGCCTCACCCAAGACGCAGGCGGCGCTGCTGGAGTGCATGGAGGAGCGGCAGGTGACTCACGACGCCGTGACGTACCCGCTCGCCTCGCCGTTCCTCGTCATCGCGACGCAGAACCCCATCGAGATGGAGGGCACCTACCCGCTGCCGGAGGCGCAGCGGGACCGGTTCACCGCCCGGGTGTCGATGGGCTACCCGTCCCGCGACGCCGAACTGCAGATGTTGACGACCCACGGAGGCCAGTCCCCCATCGAGGACCTCGCCGCGGTGACGGATGCGAGCGAAGTGACCGCCGCGATCGAGACGGTACGGGAGATCCACGTCTCCGACGACGTGCGCCGGTATGTGATCGATCTCGTGACGGCGACCCGCCGCTCGCCGGAGCTGAGGCTGGGCGCCTCGCCCCGCGCGACCCTGCACCTGCTGCGCACCGCCCGGGCGACGGCGGCGCTGGACGGGCGCGACTACGTGCTGCCGGACGACATCCGCGACCTCGCCGTCCCGTTGCTGGCCCACCGTCTGCTGCTGACGCCCGAGGCGCAGGTCGCCCGGCGCAGTGCCGACGACGTCGTGACCGGAGTGCTGGCATCGGTTCCGGTGCCCGTCCCCGGATCCGATCGGGAGCGGCGCCGAGGCGCCTAGCGCGATGGCGGAACGGCGGTCTGGCAGCGACCTGGTACGTGCGCTGCGCGGGGCACTCACCCCGCGCGGCTCGGCCTTTTTCGTGGCGGCACTGATCGCCCTTCTCGTCGGCGAGATCCTCGGCGAGCGTGACCTCGTCAGCATCGCCGCGCTGCTGGCAGCGCTCCCCGTGGCGTCGGCCATCGTCGTCGCGCGTACCCGCTACCGCATCCGGCTCCAGCGGACGCTGACCCCGCACCGGGTGGAGGCGGGCCACGAGGCGCGGGTCCTGCTGCGCCTGGAGAACGTCGCGCGGCTGCCGACGAGCACACTGCTCATGGAGGACACGCTGCCGTACGCGCTCGGCGGCCGGCCGCGGTTCGTGCTGCGGGGTCTGGAGAGTAGTGGGGTCCGCGAGGTCACCTACGGGGTGCGTACCGAGCACCGTGGCCGGTTCGAGATCGGACCGCTGACGGTCCGGGTGTCCGACCCGTTCGGCTGCGCCGAGGTCACGCGCGCCTTCTCCTCCGTCGAGACGCTGACGGTGACGCCCGTCGTGTGGGACCTGCCGTCGGCCCGTATCGACGGGGCGTGGCTCGGCGGTGGCGAGGGACGGTCGACGACGGTGGCGGCCACGGGCGAGGCCGACGTGTCGATCCGTGAGTACCGCGAGGGCGACGACCTGCGCCGTATCCACTGGAAGGCGACCGCGCGGACGGGCGAGCTGATGGTGCGCCGCGACGAGCAGCCGCGCCTCAACCGCGGCTCGATCCTGCTCGACACGCGCAGCGTCGCGCACCGCGGCGACGGGCCGTCGTCCTCGTTCGAGTGGGCGGTGTCCGCCGCCGCGTCGATCGGCCTGTGGCTGACCCGCCGGGGATACGCGCTGCGCCTCGTCACCGTCGACGGGACGCTGGCCGCGTCCCTGTCGCCCGGCGCGGCAGCGGCCGGGCTGCTCGACACGCTGGCGGTCGTGACCCCGACCCGGTCGACGACGCTGGGCGCGGCGCTGCCGAGGCTCGCGACGCAGGGCGGCGGCGGCCTGACCGTGGCGGTCCTCGGGCTGCTCGACC
>DASVGV010000114.1:0-8922 GCA_036379355.1 Mycobacteriales bacterium
CGACCCGGTCGACGCGGACTTTCTGCTGCGCAAGCCAGGCGTCGCGCCGATGCAGATGCGCGGCCGCGCGCCGCTCCGGGGCTGGCTGCGCGTCGACGCCGACCACGTGCGGGCCCGCCGGCAGCTGACGACGTGGGTCGAGCGGGGGGTTGCGTACGCGCGTTCGCTGCCGCCGAAGGCCGCCGAGGCGGGCCGCTGACCCGAGGCCACCGGCGTTTGCCAGACTGGCGCGCATGGTGGACCTGACCGGACGGACCGCGCTGGTGACCGGCGGCAGCCGCGGGCTCGGCCGGGAGATGGTCCGCGCCTTCGCCCGCGCCGGCGCCGACGTCGTGATCGCCAGCCGCAAGCTCGACGCGTGCGAGGCGCTCGCCGCCGAGATCCGCGGCGAGACCGGCCGGCAGGCGTACGCGTTCGCGTGCCACGTCGGGGACTGGTCGGCCATCGACCGGCTGGTGGACGACACGTACGCCGCGGCCGGGCACGTCGACATCCTGGTGAACAACGCCGGCATGTCGCCGCTGTACGGCTCGCTCACCGAGGTCTCCGAAGCCCTGTACGACAAGGTCCTCGACGTCAACCTGCGCGGCCCGTTCCGGCTGACCGCGCTCGTCGGCGAGCGCATGGTCGCCGACCGCGGCGGCTCGGTGATCAACATCAGCAGCATCGCGTCGGTGCGGCCCTCACCCCGCGAGCTGGCCTACAGCGCCGCGAAGGCGGGCCTGAACGCGCTGACCGAAGGCTTCGCCGTCGCGTACGGGCCGACGGTGCGGGTCAACACGATCGTCGCCGGCCCGTTCCGTACCGACATCGCCAAGGCGTGGGATCTGGCCGCAGTCGAGCGGCACGCCGCGAAAGCCTTCCCGCTCGGGCGGATCGGCCGGCCGGAGGAGGTCGTCGGCGCGGCCCTGCTGCTCGCCTCCGACGAGGGGTCGTTCATCACCGGCGCCCAGATCGCCGTCGACGGCGGGGTGTCCATCGCCGGTCCGAGCTAGCGGAGGGGTTACGCGCGGGCGTACCGGTCGCGCAGCGGGCCCTTCACGAGCTTCCCGGTGGGCGTCCGCGGCAGCGCGTCGACGAAGTCGACGGCACGCGGGCACTTGTAGCCGGCCAGCCGTTCGCGGGTGAACGCGAGGATCTCCTCGGCCAGCTGCGGGGTCCCCTCGACGCCCGGTGCGGGCTGGATCACCGCGAGCACCCGCTCGCCCATCTCGTCGTCCGGGACACCGATCACGGCCACGTCGGTGATGGCCGGATGCAGGGCAAGGACGTTCTCGACCTCCTGCGGGTAGATGTTCACGCCGCCAGAGATGATCATGAAGGCCTTGCGGTCGGTGAGGAACAGCCAGCCGTCCTCGTCCACGTAGCCGATGTCTCCGGTCGTGCCCCAGTCGGGATGGTCGGGATGGCTCGCCGCGCGGGTCTTCTCCGGGTCGCCGTGGTACGAGAACGGCAGCGCGCCCGACGGCGAGGTGAAGTAGATCGTGCCGGCCTGACCCGGCGGCAGCTCGCGCCCGTCGTCGTCGACGATGTGCACCGCCCCGAGGAGCGAGCGCCCCACCGAGCCGGGATGCGCCAGCCACTCGGTCGAGTCGATCATGGTGATGCCGACGGCCTCGGTGGCGGCGTAGTACTCCACGAGGACCGGCCCCCACCACTCGATCATCTTCCGCTTGACGTCGATCGGGCACGGTGCGGCGGCGTGGATCGCGACCTGGAGCGACGAGACGTCGTAGCGGGCGCGGACGTCGTCGGGCAGCTTCAGCATGCGGATGAACATCGTCGGCACCCACTGCGAGTGGGTGACGGCGTAGTCCTGGATCGCGCGCAGCGCGCCCTCGGCGTCGAAGCGATCCATCATCACGACCGTGCCGCCGAGCGCCTGCACCGCGGCGGAGAAGCGCAGCGGCGCCGCGTGGTAGATCGGCGCCGGCGACAGGTAGACGGTGTCCTCCCCGAAGCCGTACGCGCCCCCGAACACCAGCGCGATCATGTCGCCCTCGGCGTCGACATCGCCCGCCGGCAGCGGCGGCTTGACGCCCTTCGGGCGCCCGGTGGTGCCGGAGGAGTAGAGCATGTCCGCGCCCTTGGGCTGCGCCGCGAGCGGCGCGTCCGAGACGCCCTCCAGCGCCGTCGCCATGTCCTCGAAGCCCGGTATCGCACCCCCGTACGACAGGAGCACGGTGCTCGCGGGCAGGCCGGCGCATGCGGCCGCACCCATCTCTGCCACGCCCGCGCTGACGACCACTGCCTTCGCGCCGCAGTCGCGCAGCACGTACGCGGCCTCGTCGGCGGTGAGGTGCGAGTTGGCGGCGGTGATGTACAACCCGGAGCGCCGGGTCGCCCAGTACGGCACGAAGGCCTCGATGCGGTTGTCCGAGATCAGCGCGACGACGTCGCCGCGGACCAGCCCCCGCTCGGCGAGCAGCCTCGCCAGCCGGATCGAGTCCCGGTCCAGCTGCGCGTACGTCATCGACGCGCCGGTCGAGGCGAGGACGACCGCGGGCCGGTCGGGCGCCACGGCCGACCACTTGCCTGGGTGCACGTCGTCCTCCTCGTGTCGATACCGGTGCGGCACGCTACGGCACCGCTCCCGTCCCGGTGGCCGCGGTCACCCCCGCCGCAGGTGGGCGAGTAGTTTCGAGGTAATCGCATCCGGGGCAGGGAGCCAGAGGACCCTCGCGCCGGAGGCGCACCACAACGATCTTCAGGAGCCGAATCTGATGGCTGAGTACACGTTGCCGGATCTGACCTACGACTACGCGGCGCTGGAGCCCGCGATCATCGGACAGATCATGGAGCTGCACCACGACAAGCACCATGCGGGGTACGTGAAGGGCGCCAACGACACGCTCGAGAAGATCGCCGCCGCACGCGACAAGGGCGAGTTCGGCTCGATCATGGGGCTGGAGAAGACGCTGGCGTTCAACCTGTCCGGCCACACGCTCCACACGCAGTTCTGGACGAACCTGTCGCCCGACGGCGGCGACAAGCCGACCGGGGACCTGGCCAGCGCCATCGACGAGAACTTCGGCTCGTTCGACAAGTTCCGCGCCCACATGCAGGCCGTGACCACGTCCATCCAGGGGTCGGGCTGGGGCGTGCTCGCGTACGACCCGCTCGGCAAGAAGCTGCTCGTCGAGCAGGTCTACGACCACCAGGGGAACGTCGGCGTCGGGAACACGCCGCTGCTGGTGTTCGACGCGTGGGAGCACGCGTTCTACCTGCAGTACAAGAACGTCAAGGCCGACTTCGTGACCGCGCTGTGGAACGTCGTCAACTGGGACGACGTCCAGAAGCGCTACGCCGCCGCAGCCGGCTGACAGCGCCGGGACGAGGGGCGGTTTCCCGGGCCGGGGAGCCGCCCCTTCGCCTGTCCTTGACCGCCCATCGGAATATCCGTACGGTCATGCGGATTTTCCGGTACGGAGGCGGTTGCGATGACCTTTCTGCACGGGCTCGGCCACGGGCTGGACGAGGCCTTCTTCATGTTCTGGGACACGCTGTGGGCCCTGGTGCTCGGCTTCGCACTCTCGGGCGCGGTGCAGGCGTTCGTCTCCCGGGCCGAGATGCAGGCTGCGCTCGGCGACCATGGCCCCAAGGCACTCGGCCGCGCGTCGTTCTTCGGCATGGTCAGCTCGTCGTGCTCGTACGCCGCGGCCGCCCTGGCCAAGACCCTGTTCGCGCGGGGGGCGGACCTGACCGCCGCCCTGGTGTTCATGTTCGCGAGCACGAACCTCGTGCTCGAGCTCGGCCTCGTGCTGTGGCTGCTGATCGGCTGGCAGTTCGCGCTGGCTGAGGTCGTGGGCGGCGCGATCATGATCGTCCTGCTGGCACTGATCCTGCCGCGGGTCGTCCCGCCGGCGTGGCAGGTGGCGGCGCGCGACCGGTTGGACGCCGGAGACGCGAGCGGCGGCGGCGACCGCGGGCCCCTGCGCCGGCGGCTGCGCTCGGCGAAGGGCTGGCAGGACGCGGCCTCGTACACGGTCAGCGACATCACGATGCTGCGCAAGGAGCTGGCCATCGGCTTCGTGGTCGCCGGCTTTCTCGCCGCGCTCGTCCCGACGGGCTTCTGGCGCTCGATCTTCCTGACCGGCCACGGCTTCCCGGGCGTCGTCGAGAACGTCGTCCTCGGTCCGTTCCTGGCCCTCATCAGCTTCGTCTGCAGCGTCGGGAACGTCCCGCTCGCCGCCGCGCTCTGGAGCGGCGGGATCGCGACCGGTGGCGTCGTCGCGTTCGTGTTCGCCGACCTGCTGACGCTGCCGCTCCTGTCGATCTATCGCAAGTACTACGGCACGCCGATCACGCTCCGGCTGCTCGGCGTGTTCTGGGTGGTGATGAGTGCTGCCGGGCTGGCGGTCGACTACCTGTTCCGACTGGTGCAGATCCCGGACCCGCCGCGCCGGTCGGAGGTGGTCCACCCCGGATTCGCCTGGGACCACACGACGATCCTGAACATCCTCGCCATCGCCGGGTTCGTGGTCCTCTACACGGCCTACCGCCTGCGGCCGGCCGAGGAGGAAAGCCCGTACGCGAAGGACCCGGTCTGCGGCATGCAGGTCGAGAAGGCGCACGCGGGCGCGACCCTCGTGTCCGCCGGGCAGACGTACTGGTTCTGCTGCGACGGCTGCCGCGACCACTTCGCGGCCGGGCGGCGCGCGGACGCGGAGGTGCACCCGTGACCGACCATGCCCACCCGATCGACGCCTCGCGCGTCGAGCACGCCCGGTCGCGGCTGCCCAGCGCCGACGACGCCGGCCGGCTCACCTCGCTGCTGTCGCTGCTCGCCGATCCCGTACGCCTCCGGCTGGTCTATGCCCTCGACGTCGCGGAGGAGCTGTGCGTCGGCGACCTGGCGCTCGCGCTGGAGGTCAGCGAGGACGCCGTCTCGTACGGGCTGCGCTTGCTGCGGACGGCCGGTCTCGTGCTCACCCGCAAGGACGGACGCGTCGTCTACAACCGGCTCGCCGACGACTTCCCCGAGCCGCTGCGCGACCACTGCCTGCGCCAGCTCGTCGCGATCACCCGCCGCCCACTTCGTTGATCATGATGTTGCAGTCACATCGGGACGCCGAAAGTGACTGCAACATCATGATCAACACGAGGGGAGGGCGGGGGGTAAAGCACGTGTGTTAACTTCGCCGGCATGAGCTGGGACTTCCGTACCGACCCCGACTACCAGGAGCTGCTCGACTGGGCGGACGCGTTCGTCCGCGAGGAGGTCGAGCCGCTCGACCTCGTGCTGGGGTCGCCGTACGACAAGAGCGACGAGCAGATGATGCGGCTGGTCCGGCCGCTCCAGCAGCGGGTGAAGGACAAGGGCCTGTGGGCCTGCCACCTCGGGCCCGAGCTCGGCGGACCGGGGTACGGGCAGGTAAAGCTGGGACTCCTCAACGAGATCCTCGGCCGGTCGCGGTTCGCGCCGAGCGTCTTCGGCTGCCAGGCCCCCGACAGCGGCAACGCCGAGATCCTCGCGCACTTCGGCACGCCCGAGCAGAAGGCGCGTTACCTCCAGCCGCTGCTGGACGGGGAGATCTCGTCCTGCTACTCGATGACCGAGCCGCACGCCGGCGCGGACCCGACGCTGTTCACGACCCGCGCCGACCTCGACGGCGAGGAGTGGGTCATCAACGGCGAGAAGTGGTTCAGCAGCAACGCGCGCTACGCCAGCTTCTTCATCGTCATGGCGGTCAGCGACCCGGACGCCGACCCGTACCGCGGGATGAGCATGTTTCTCGTCCCGGCCGAGACGCCGGGCATCGAGATCGTCCGCAACGTCGGTGTCGGCGGGGAGGCCGAAGGGCACGGCAGCCACGGGTACGTGCGCTACACCAACGTGCGCGTGCCCGCCGACCACGTCCTCGGCGGCGCCGGGCAGGCGTTCGCGATCGCGCAGACCCGGCTCGGCGGGGGCCGCATCCACCACGCGATGCGCACGATCGCGCAGGTCCGCAAGGCCCTCGACATGATGTGCGAGCGGGCCCTGTCCCGGGAGGTGCGCGCGGGCCGGCTCGCGACGCTCGGCGTCGTGCAGGAGGCGATCGCCGACAGCTGGATCGAGATCGAGCAGTTCCGCCTGCTGGTCCTGCGTACCGCCTGGCTCATCGACGAGACGCACGACTACAAGCGGGTACGCCGCGACATCGCCGCGGTGAAGGTCGCGATGCCGAAGGTGTTCCATGACGTCGCGCAGCGCGCGCTGCACCTGCACGGCGCGCTCGGAGTCTCCAACGAGATGCCGTTCACCGGCATGCTGCTCGCGGCCGAGGTGATGGGTATCGCCGACGGGCCGACCGAGGTGCACAAGGTGACCGTGGCCCGGCAGACGCTGCGCGAGCACGAGCCCGTCAGCACGCTCTTCCCGAGCGGGCACCTGCCGACCCGGCGGGCCGACGCGCGGGCCCGGCTCGCGGACGCACTCGAGCTGGAGCTCGCCGCGCAGTGAGCGGCCGGTGCTGACGCCCGGCGTCGACCTGGACCGCCTCACCGCCTGGATGGACGACCGGCACCTCGGGTCGGGGCCGCTCGGCGACGTCACCGCGCTCGGCGGCGGCACCCAGAACGTGCTGCTGCGCTTCACCCGCGCCGGCCGGTCGTACGTGCTGCGCCGCCCGCCGCTGCACAAGCGCCGGAACAGCGACGAGACCATGCGCCGCGAGGCGCGCGTCCTGGGTTCGTTGGCCGGCACGGACGTGCCGCATCCCGCACTGATCGCCGCCTGCGGGGACGAGGACGTGCTCGGCGCCGCCTTCTACCTGATGGAGCCGGTCGAGGGTGCGAACCCGACCCTGGGGTTGCCCGAGGTCTGGGGCTCGGACCGGGGAGCCCGGCACGCGTTCGGCCTGTCGATGGCCGACGCGCTGGCCGCCGTCGGCGCCGTCGACCACGTGGCGGTCGGTCTGGGGGACCTCGGCCGCGCCGACGGCTTCCTCGAACGGCAGGTCGCCCGCTGGGGCGCGCATCTCGCGTCGTACTCGCAGCTGCCCGGGTACGGCGACGTCCCGCGCATCGGGGGCACCGCCGAGGTCGGCCGGTGGCTCGACGCGCACCGCCCCGCCACCTGGTCACCGGGGCTCATCCACGGCGACTTCCACCTCGCCAACGTGCTCGCGCACCCCAGGGCGCCGCGCGTCGCGGCGATCGTGGACTGGGAGCTCACGACGATCGGTGACCCGCTGCTCGACCTCGGCTGGCTGCTGTCGTCCTGGCCCGCGCGACCGCAGCGGTCCGTCGGCGGCGGGCCGCTGTTCTCGGTCGGCGGCGCGGACCTCGCCGACGGGCTCCCGACGACCACCGAGCTCCTGGACCGGTACGCCGGCCGCACCACGCGGGACCTGACCGCGATCCGCTGGTACGAGGTGCTCGCCTGCTACAAGATCGGCATCGTGCTGGAGGGCACGCACGCCCGGGCGCTCGCGGGGCAGGCCCCGCAGGAGACGGGCGACCTGCTGCACCGGCACGCGACGTTCCTGCTCGAGCGGGCGCAGGAGCGGATCGCGGACCGATGAGCGGTGAGGCGACCCGCGCGGCCCTGGTACGGACGGCAGCCGACCTCATGGCCGCCCGCGGGATCGACGGCCCGTCGCTCCGCGAGATCGCGCGGGTCGCCGGAGCGCGCAACACGGCCGCGCTGCAGTACCACTTCGGCGACCGCGACGCCCTGCTCGCGGCCGTGCTCGCCGGCCACGGCGACGCCGTCGCCCAGCACCGTGACCGGCTGGTGCGTGCCGGCGACGGGTCCCTCCGCGCGCTGTCCGCCGCGCTCGTGGTCCCGTACGTCGACGTGCTGGCCTGTGAGGGAGGCCGGTCGTACGTACAGGTCCTGCACGAGGTGTGGTCGCAGCCGCGCCGCTTCGCCGACCTGGTCCGGCCGGACGCGTCGATGGTGCGGTGGAGCACGGCCGTGGCCCGGCACCTGCCCCCCCGGGCGTTGGGCCGGCCGCTGCACCGCCGGTACGCCGCCACCCGGTTCGTGCTGTCCGAGACGGCCGACCGGGCCCGGAGCCGGCACGGCGACGACCGGCTGTTCGCCAGCCACCTGGTCGACATGACCGAGGGACTGCTCGCCGCGCCGGTCTCCGCCGACACGGGCGCGTTGATTCGCTGAGCCGCGCCGGATGCGCCGGGCCTGTGACACCGTGCTCGGCGTGCATCCGGGGAAGGCGCTGCTGGCGCTGGCTGCCGCCGCCGTCCTGGCGGGGTGCGCGAGCACCGCGCCGGCGGACCGGCCGACCGACGCGGCCGCCGTCGGCCCCGGTACGACCGCCTCGACTACCGCCACCGCAGGACCCAGCGGTGGCACCGTCCGGCCGTGGCTCGACCTGTCGACGTACTCGATCTCCGACCCGACCAGCCGCTGGGTGGTCGTGAACAAGCAGCGGCCGCTGTCGCCACTCACGTACGCCCCGCAGGACCTGGCGTCCGTCGGCGGCGGCCAGGTCATGCGGGCGGACGCGGCGGCGGCGTTCCTGCAGATGCAGCAGGCGGCGGCCGCGGCGGACGCGCCCCTGTACGCCGTGAGCGGCTACCGCAGCTACTCCTACCAGTCGTCGGTCCACGACCGGTCGGTCGAGCGCAACGGCGCGGCCGCCGCCGACTCCAGCGCGCGCCCCGGCTACAGCGAGCACCAGACCGGCTGGGCCGTGGACGTCGGGGGCGGAGGATGCGACGTCGAGGCGTGCTTCGCCGACACCGCGCAGGGACGGTGGGTGGCCGCGAACAGCTGGCGGTACGGCTTCATCGTGCGCTACCCCCCGGGCCAGCAGGCGATCACCGGGTACGAGTACGAGCCCTGGCACCTGCGGTGGGTCGACGTGCCGCTCGCGACGTACATGCACGACCGGAACATCGTGACGCTGGAGCAGGTGTTCGGCCTGCCTCCGGCGCCGTCGTACTGACCCCGATCAGGTCGTCACCGAGAAG
>DASVGV010000115.1:0-14071 GCA_036379355.1 Mycobacteriales bacterium
CCTGCGAAGCAGGCGCCGGCGAAGAAGGCGCCCACCAAGAAGGCTCCCGCGAAGCAGGCGCCGGCGAAGCAGGCGCCGGCGAAGAAAGCACCCGCGAAGAAGTTCGCGCCGGGCAAGCAGGCACCGGCCACACAGCCGCCCGCGAAGCAGTCCGCGCCGGCGACCTCCACCGTGGCGCCCGCACGAACACCGCCGGCACGAACACCGCCCGCACGAACACCCCCGCCGCCCGCCCCCGAGAGCACCGGCCCCACGATCATCTCCAAGCCCGGTCTGCTGCCGCGGCTGCCGGGGGACGCGCCGTGGACCGCCAAGGAGGTGGCGGCGGTGCGGGAGCAGCTCGACCGCGAGCTGCGACAGATGCGCGGCGAGATCGCGGACGCAGCCGAGGCACACGACCGCGCACTGCGCGACGGGGAGACGGGCACCGGCGACGACCAGGCCGATGCCGGCGCGGCCACCTTCGAGCGTGAACACGAGCTCTCCCTCGCCGCCAACAGCCGCGACCTGCTGGCCCAGGTGGCACGCGCGATCGAGCGGCTCGACGCCGGCACGTACGGGCTGTGCGAGGTCTGCGGCAACCCGATTGGCAAGGAGCGGCTGAAGGCCTTCCCTAAAGTGACGTTGTGCGTGACGTGCAAGCAACGGGAGATGCGCCGCTGACCGAGCCCCGCACCGGGGACGGGCCGCAGCGGCCACGTCGGCGGCTCACGGTCGCGGTCACCGCACTGCTCGTGTTCGGCGCCGATCTCGCGACCAAGACCTGGATCGTGCACGCGTACGGCGATGGTCACGTCACGACCGTCATACCGGGTGTCCTCGACATCGAGGAGGGGCGCAACGCCGGCGCCGCCTTCGGCATTGCGACCGGCAGCACGATCATCTTCACGGTCATCGCGTTGGCCGTCGCGATCGCGATCGTCCGCATCGCGGCGCGGCTGCGCAGCCGGTCATGGGCCATCGCGCTCGGCCTGCTGCTCGGCGGGGCCGTCGGCAACCTCGGTGACCGCATCTTCCGCAGCCCGGCGGTGTTCCGCGGGCACGTCGTCGACTGGATCTACCTGCATCACTGGCCGGTGTTCAACATCGCCGACTCGGGCGTGGTCATCGGCGGCATCCTCGCGGCGCTCCTGGTCGTGCAAGGCATTCGTTTCGACGGCAGCCGCGACCCGTCGTGACCGAGTCGGGGGAGCGGCGTGCCCTGGCCGTGCCCGACGGGCTGGACGGGCTGCGGCTCGACGCGGCCCTGGCCCGTCTGTTCGGCCTGTCGCGGACGACCGCGGCCGACCTGGTCGCGGCGGGCGAGGCAACGCTCGGCGGCCGTACCGGGGCGAAGTCCGACCGCGTAGCGGCGGGCGACTGGCTCGAGGTACGGGTTCCCCACGCCCGGGGCTGGTCACCGCCGGCCGAGACCGTACCGGCCGACGGCCTGCGGGTCGTCCACGAGGACGCCGACGTCCTGGTCGTCGACAAGCCGCCCGGGGTGGCCAGCCACCCGAGCCCCGGCTACGAGGGCCCGACGGTCACCGGCGGGCTGGCCGCGGCCGGCTACCGCCTGGCGACGTCGGGGGCGGCCGAGCGTCAGGGTGTGGTCCACCGGCTCGACGTGGGGACCAGCGGGTTGATGGTGCTCGCCCGTTCCGAGGTCGCGTACCGGCTGCTCAAGGACCAGTTCCGGGACCGGACCGTCGACAAGCGCTACCGCGCCCTGGCTCAGGGGCACCCCGACCCGACGCGCGGCACGATCGACGCGCCGATCGACCGCCACCCGCACCACGCGTACCGCTTCGCGGTGGTGGCCGGCGGACGGCCCAGCGTCACCCACTACGACACGCTGGAGGCCACGAGGGCCGCGACGCTGCTGGGCGTCAAGCTCGAGACGGGGCGAACCCACCAGATCCGCGTCCACCTGGCGGCGCTGCGCCATCCGCTGGTGGGCGACCTCACCTACGGCGCGGACCCGACCCTCGCCCGCCGGCTCGGGCTCGACCGGCCGTGGCTGCATGCGGCGGCGCTGTCGTTCGACCACCCGGACGGCCGGCGGCTGGCGTTCACGAGCCCGGACCCGGCCGACCTGGTGGCCGCACTCGACGCCCTGCGGGGCGAGTCGTGAACCCGCTCCGGTCGCTGGACGCGGCGCTCGTTCCGTCGACGGCGCGCGTTCTGCGCGGGACGACCGAGGCGATGCACGCGGCTCCGCGACGGGCCGCGCGCGCGCTCGGCGCCCTCGACCAGCGGTACGCGCGCGGCGGGGTGCTGGGGTTCGTCCGCGACCTGCCCCAACTGGGGTTCGTCGCCATCGGCGCCCTGCTCGTCGCGGGCGCGCTCGGTGCCGTGCGGGTCGACGCCACGGCTGCCCCGGGACCGGCGCCGAACACGGCCCGAGCCGTCACACCGATCGCCGGCTGCGCGTCCGGGACCGCCGACCCGTCCGGCGGGGCGTACGTCGGGCCGTCCGACTCGGCGGCGGTGCCCGCGTACGTCGACAGCCAGCGTCGCCTGCTCGCTGCCTGCACGGCGGCCGCGCCCGGTCAGCCCGCGCTGGCCGTCGTGTCGCTGACCCGCGCGTCCACCCCCGACGACGCTGCCGCCGCGCTGCGCGGCGTGACGGCCGACACCGCGTACGTCGTTCTCGACGGGCAGGACGCCACCCCGTACGCACTCGCACTCACCGGAGGCCACGGCGACGCGGCGGCCGTGGCGGCGTCGATCAGCGCGGCGTACGCGGCCGCGCAGGCGCAGTTCGAGGAGGACCGCCGGCTGCAGCTGTCGCAGGCCGACAGCATCGAGGTCACCAACCCCACCGAGGCAGCGGGCAAGGCCGCGTTCGTCGCCCAGGCGGACGCCGACGCGCTGGCCGCCGGCCGGCTGCGCGACCAGTGTGCGTGCGTCTACGGCGCCCTGGTGAGCGGACCGATCCACACGCTGGCGGCGCTGCCGGCAGGTGCCGTCCGCGTCGTCGCGCTGGCTCCCGCGGGCGCCGTCGCCGCAAAGGTGGTGGCCCGACCGCTGCTGCCGACCGAGACGACGACGCTGTCGACGGCGGCCGCACCGGCCGTCCCCGAGGCCGGTGACCTGTGATCACCAGCGATCCCACCCTGCTGCGCCAGGCCGCGGCGCTGCGCCACGAGGTCTTCGTCCTCGGCCAGGGCGTCGATCCGGCGATCGAGGCCGACGGGCAGGACGGCGACGCGGTGCACGTCGTGGTGCAGCGCGAGGGCCGTGTGGTCGGAACCGGGCGGCTGGTCGAGGCCGGCGGGGAGGCGCGCCTCGGCCGCATCGCGGTCGACGCCGCCTTCCGCGGCACCGGGCTGGGCGCGGTCGTGGTCCGCGACCTCGAGACCGCTGCCGCGAGCCTCGGCCTGCCCCGCATGCGGCTGCACGCCCAGGAGCCCGTCGTCGCCTTCTACGAGCGGCTCGGCTGGACGGTAGTCGGGCCGCCCGACGTCGAGGCCGGCATCGCCCACCGGTGGATGGTGCGTGACCTGCTGCCGGGCGTCCGGGCCGTCACCGACGACGACGCGCCGGCACTGCAGTCGCTGGTGGCCGCGTGCTTCGCGGAGTACGAGGGGGCGGTTCTCGAGCTGGACGGTCTGGACGCCTGGATGCTTCGCCCGGCGAGCGACCTCGCGGCCCGCGGCGCCGTGCTGTGGGTCCTACCGGCCGGCACCGAGCTCGCGGGCAGCGGTGGCTGGCGGCCGCACGGTCCGGACCGGGTCGAGCTCAAGACGCTGTACGTCGGACGGCGCTGGCGTCGCCGTGGCTTCGGCGCCGCCCTCGTCGGGCTCGTCGAGCGGGCCGCCCGCGACCGTGGCGCGCAGGTCGTCGAGCTGTGGAGCGACACGCGGTTCCTCGACGCCCATCGGCTCTACGAGCGGCTGGGCTACCGGCCGACCGGCGCCGTCCGCGACCTGCACGACCGGTCCCGGACGACCGAACGGCAGTTCGCCAAGCCGCTGCGCCCGGGCGCCCGCTGAGGGTCCACCGACCGCCCGCGCCGACGGCGCGTTGCCGTGCCGGACGTCGGTCCGCCGTGGTACGAATCGAAGTCCGAACAGAACCGTCCGGCCGCACCTTCCCCAGCTCGTGCCCCCGTCGGGCGCAGCCGCAGCCGCCCCCGCCCGGTGAGGAGGCAGCCGCCAGCCATGACCGTTGATGCACCTGCCGCCCTGCCTCGCGAGAAGTCGTTCGTGCACCTGCACGTGCACACCGAGTACTCCATGCTCGACGGCGCGGCGCGGCTCGACGACCTGTTCGCCGCGACTGCCCGCCTGGGGATGCCCGCGCTGGCGATGACCGACCACGGCAACGTCTTCGGGGCGTACGACTTCTGGAAGAAGGCGACCGCGGCCGGCGTCAAGCCGATCATCGGCATGGAGGCGTACGTCGCGCCCGGCAGCCGGCACGCGCGCGAGCGGGTCCGGTGGGCGAACGGCGGCGAGGACGACGTGTCCGGAGGCGGCGCGTTCACCCACATGACGATGCTGGCCACCAGCAGCGCCGGCATGCAGGGCCTGTTCCGGCTCGCGAGCGTCGCCAGTCTCGAGGGCCACTACTACCGGCCGCGCATCGACCGGGAGCTGCTCGCCGAGCATGCGCGCGACGTCATCGCCACGACCGGCTGCCCCTCCGGCGAGGTCCAGACGTGGCTGCGGATCGGCCGCTACGACAAGGCCGTCGCGGCCGCGAGCGACTTCCGCGACATCGTCGGCGCCGAGAACTACTACTGCGAGCTGATGGATCACGGGCTCGGCATCGAGCGCCGGATCCGCGAGGACCTGCTGCGGCTGGCCCGGGACCTGCACCTGCCGTTGGTCGCCACCAACGACCTCCACTACACCGCGCGGGCCGACGCGAAGGCGCACGAGGCGCTGCTGTGCGTCGGGACCGGCAAGACGATGGCCGACCCGAACCGCTTCAAGTTCGACGCCGACGACTTCTACCTCAAGACGCCGGAGGAGATGCGCCGCACGTGGGCCGAGCTGCCCGAGGCCTGCGACAACACGCTGGCGATCGCCGAGCGGTGCGAGATGGCGTTCGACCCCGGCAACTACATGCCGCGCTTCCCGGTGCCCGAGGGGCACGACGAGACGAGCTGGTTCCGGCACGAGGTCGAGGAGGGGCTGCGGCGGCGCTACCCGGACGGCGTCACCGACGCGGTCCGCAGCCGCGCCGACTACGAGCTGTCGATGATCATCCAGATGGGCTTCCCCGGCTACTTCCTCGTGGTGGCGGACCTGATCGCCTGGGCGCGCGCCCGGGGCATCCGGGTGGGACCGGGGCGCGGGTCGGCGACCGGATCCCTCGTCGCGTACGCACTGCGCATCACCGAGCTCGACCCGCTCGCCCACGGGCTGCTGTTCGAGCGGTTCCTCAACCCCGAGCGCGTGACCATGCCCGACATCGACATCGACTTCGACGAGCGCCGGCGCGGCGAGGTGCTCGCCTACGTCACCGACAGGTACGGCGACGACCGGATCGCCCAGGTCGTCACGTACGGCACGATCAAGTCCAAGCAGGCGATCAAGGACGCGACGCGCGTCCAGGGGTTCCCGTTCGGGGTGGGGGAGCGGCTGGTCAAGGCCATGCCGCCGTCGGTCATGGCGAAGGACATCCCGCTGTCCGGCGTGTTCGACCCGAGCCACGAGCGCTACCGCGAGGCCGCCGAGCTGCGCACGATCTGCGAGACCGAGGACGACGCCAAGCAGATCATGGCGACCGCGCGTGGCCTGGAGGGCCTCAAGCGCCAGTGGGGCGTGCATGCCTGCGCGGTGATCATGTCGAACACCACGCTCACCGACATCATCCCGATCATGAAGCGGGAGCAGGACGGCGCGATCATCACGCAGTTCGACTACCCGACCTGCGAGTCGCTCGGCCTGCTGAAGATGGACTTCCTCGGGCTGCGGAACCTCACGGTCATCGACGACGCGGTCGCGAACATCCGGGCCAACCGGGGCGAGACGGTCGTGATCGACGAGCTCGGTTTCGACGACCCCGCGACCTACGCGCTGCTCTCGCGCGGGGACACGCTCGGGGTCTTCCAGCTCGACGGCGGCCCGATGCGGGCCCTGCTGCGCTCGCTTCGGCCCGACTCGTTCGAGGACGTGACCGCGGTCCAGGCGCTCTACCGCCCGGGTCCGATGGCCACCAACGCGCACAACGAGTACGCCGACCGCAAGAACGGGCGCAAGCCAGTCGTCCCCATCCACCCGGAGCTCGAGGAGCCGCTCCGCGAGGTGCTCGGCGAGACCTTCGGCCTCGTCATCTACCAGGAGCAGGTGATGGCGATCGCCCAGGCTGTCGCCGGCTACTCGCTCGCCAGTGCCGACCTGCTGCGCCGGGCCATGGGCAAGAAGAAGAAGAAGGAGCTGGAGCAGCAGTACGCCGCGTTCTCCGCGGGCATGGCCGAGCGCGGCTTCTCCCCGGCCGCGGTCACGGCGCTGTGGGACGTGCTGTTGCCCTTCTGCGACTACGGGTTCAACAAGAGCCACGCGGCCGGCTACGCGGTCGTGTCGTACTGGACTGCCTACCTCAAGGCGAACTACCCCGCCGAGTACATGGCAGCTCTGCTCACGTCGGTGGGTGACGACAAGGACAAGAGCGCGGTCTACCTCGCCGAGTGCCGGCGGATGGGCATCAAGGTGCTGCCGCCGGACGTCAACGACTCGGCGGCCGACTTCGCCTCCGTCGGCACCGACATCCGGTTCGGTCTCGCGGCCGTCCGCAACGTCGGTGCCGCCGTGGTCGCGTCGCTGGTCCGCACGCGCGAGCAGGGGCCGAGGTTCGCCGACTTCGCCGACGTGCTGCGCCGCGTCGAGGCGACCGTCTGCAACAAGAAGACCATCGAGTCACTGATCAAGGCCGGTGCGTTCGACTCCCTCGGCCACACCCGCAAGGGGCTGTTCGCGGTGCACGCCGACGCGATCGACGCGTGCATCGGGGTCAAGAAGGCCCAGGCCGTCGGCCAGTACGACCTGTTCGCCGGCTTCGGCGAGGACGGCGACGGGGACGGTGCGCCCGACGAGGCGGTGCTTCCACCTCTCGTCATCGGCGCCGAGGAGTGGGACAAGACCCTGAAGCTCGCCTACGAGCGGGAGATGCTCGGGCTCTACGTGTCCGACCACCCGCTCGCCGGACTCGAGCACGTCCTGGCCGGCGCCTGCGACCACGGCGTGGTGGCGCTGTCGGGCGACACGGTCGCCGAGGGCGCGCTGGTGACGGTCGGCGGGTTACTGACGGGGGTCCAGCGGCGGGTCACCAAGCAGGGTGCGCCGTGGGCGTCTGCGACCCTCGAGGACCTCGACGGCGGCGTGGAGGTGTTCTTCTTCCCGAACACGTATGCGACCGTCGGGCCGCAGATCGCCGAGGACGCGGTGGTTCTCGTACGCGGCCGGGTCGACCGCCGCGAGGAGGCGACGCGCCTCGTCGCCTCCGACCTGTCCGTCCCTGACCTCAGCTCCGGCGCCGCCCGCGGTCCCCTCGCGGTCGCCGTGCCGTCTGCCCGGTGCACGCCGCCGCTCGTGGCTCGCCTCAAGGACGTGCTCGGCGCGCACCCCGGCACCACCGATGTCCACCTGCACCTGACCAACGGCACCCGGACGACGGTGCTGCGCCTCGACGATGGCCTGCGCGTCGCGGCGTCTCCGTCCCTGATGGCCGACCTCAAGGAACTCCTCGGCCCTTCCTGCTTCGCCTGACCGCAGGAAAACAGGGCACGGCGGACGCCGGGGGACGCTAGAGGAACTGCAGTAGCCGCAGGTCGTCGTGGGGGTCGGGTGGGTCGGCAAGGGGTGGGGGGCCGGTGTAGGGGCGGCCGTGGGGGTCGGTCCAGGTGGTGGTGCGGCCGTCGAAGTGGAGCGTCCAGCCCCCGTCGTGCACGGCCCGGTGGTGCCGGTGGCACAGCAAGAGCATGTTCGCGGGGGACGTCTCGCCGCCGGCGGCCCAATGTTGGACGTGGTGGGCGTGGCAGCGGGCCGCGGGCCGGGTGCAGGTGGGAAACCGGCAACCACCGTCGCGGGCATCCAGCCGCCGCCGCAGCGCGGCGGTCGGGACGCGGGTGGAGCGGCCGAGGTCGAGGATCTGCCCGCGGTCGTGGGACAGCCCGTGTACGAGAGCGTCGCAGGCGAGCCGGCGGGCGGCGCGGGCGTCGATCTCGGCCGGGCCGAGTCCGCCGGCCCCGCCGAGCGTGACCGTTTCGGTGCTCGTGCCGGCCAGGACCGGCAGCGTGGTGGTGAGGGTGAGGTGGGGCCTGTTGCCGCCGCCGGTCGGGGTGGCGGCGCCGCGCTCGAGCCACCAGGTGCACAGTTCGACGAGGGCGTCGGCGCGGCGTTCCTCGACGAGGCGGTCGTCGACGGGGCCGGTCCGCCCGGACAGGCTGTCGAGCGCGGTGGCAACGGTGCGGCCGCCCTCCGCGTCGAGCCGGACCTCGATGTCGACGCCCCCGGCGGTGTTCTGCGCTGCGATCAGCGACCGCGGCGGTGCC
The DNA here is from genome assembly GCA_036379355.1 of Mycobacteriales bacterium. Taxonomy (GTDB): domain Bacteria; phylum Actinomycetota; class Actinomycetes; order Mycobacteriales; family CAJCIY01; genus CAJCIY01. The sequence continues at coordinate 8,486 of DASVGV010000115.1, forward strand.
ATCTCGGTCGGGTCGGGGGCGGGTAGGTAGCGCGAGGACAGTTTGCGGGTGCGGTTCTCGACCTGTCGGGGCGTCACGACGCGCCGGTCGGCGAGCACCTGGCGTTCCACGCGAGCGCACTGGTCGCCATCGAGGTCGCGGGTGTGTTCGGCGAGCCGGTCGGCGTGCGCCCAGCTGATCGCGCCGGCGGACAGGGCCCGGGCGGTGGCAGGGAGCCGGTCGCGGAGCGCGACCGACGTGCGGCACAGCCTTTTCGCCTGCCCGGTGCTGATCCCGAGCCGGGCGGCGAGCACGTCCTTCTCCCACTCCGGGAAGGCCCGCGCCGGGTCGGTGCCGTCACCGCCGCTGGCGAGCGCGATGCCCGCGGCGCGCGCGAGCGGGTCGGACTCGGCCCGCGCGGCGGTCAGGTCGGCGGCCCGTTCCGCCTCGAACGCGGCGACCGGGTCGGACGGGCCGCCGTGCTGGTCGGTCAGCGCGGCGGCGTGCCGGGCCGCGCGTGCCAGGCAGAACGCCGCGAGCTCGTGCCACAGGCCGACGGCCTCGGCGTTCGCCGCCGCCACCAGCTCGTCCGGGTCGAGCCCGCACAGGGCCGTCATCGTCACCGGTCCCGGACCGAAGTCGACGTCCGCCAGCCCCACATCAGGACGGGAGTCGACCGAACGCATGTTCGAAACCTACCACGTACGCATGACAGAATCCCTTGTTGCGCAGGCACTCTGTGGACCGCCGGCGACGACACATGTTCACCCTCGCCGTGACCTGGCAGGATCGGCCCCGTGAAGCTGGCCCGCGGAACCCGCGAGATCTTCGACGCCGAGACGCTGCTCGAGGAGTACATCGGGCCGCGCCGGCGCGGGCAGCGCTACGCCTACCCCTACTACGACGCGTTGGTGACCAACGGCCAGCCGTCGGTGCTGTGCAGCGGGGACCTGCTCGCCCCGACCCTGCTCGGCGCTCCGGTCGAGCTCGACCGGATGAAGACGCTGACGTCGTTGATGCCGCTGCTCCAGCGTGGGCTCTCGGCGCTGCCCGAGCACGCGACGATCATGGGCGCCGGGCCGGAGCTGCTCAAGCAGGTGGCCGACCTGTACGACCCGCTCGACGACCCGAGCGTCGAGGACCGGGACGTGAAGGGCTCGCTGCTCGCAAAGGTGCTGCACCGCAAACGCCCGGCACTCATCCCGCTGTTCGACTCGCGGGTCCGCGACTTCTACCGTGGCGAGGCGGCCGTCCCGCCGGCGCCCCGCGGCGAGCGGACCTTCCGCGAGTACATGGAGATGCTCATCCCCGTCATCCAGCAGGACCTGCGCGACAACGCCGAGGAGTTCGGCCGGCTGGCGCAGCTGGCGCCCGACGACGGTCCGCCACTCACCCCCCTGCGCGTCCTCGACATCATCGTCTGGATGAGCAGCGCGATCTGACTGCGCCGCAGCGCGCCCGACATCGCGGCGGGCCCGTACCCTGAGCGGTGATGGACAGTCTCGTCGTGACCGGGCTCGTACGCCGGTACGACGGCGTACCCGTCAACGACGGCATCGACCTGACCGTGCGTGCCGGCGAGGTGTTCGGGCTCCTCGGCCCCAACGGCGCCGGGAAGACCACCTTGGTGCGCCAGCTCGTCGGTCTGCTGCGCCCGGACGCGGGCCGGATCAGTCTGCTGGGTCGCCCGGTCGACCGCCGTCTCGTGGCCGGCGCAGTGGCGTACCTGCCGCAGGCGGACCTGGCCATCGCCGACCTGTCGGTACGCCGTGCCCTCGAGACGACGGCGGTCCTGCGCGGCCTCGGCCGCAGCGGGGCGCGGGCCGTCACGGCGGCGATCCTCGACGAGCTGGGGCTTCAGTCGCTCGCGGACCGGCAGGTGGGACGCCTGTCGGGCGGGCAGCGGCGGCTCGCCGCGTTCGCGACCGTGCTGGCGGGCGAGCGGCCCGTGCTCGTCCTCGACGAGCCCACCACCGGGCTGGACCCGACCTCCCGCCGCGCGGTCTGGGCCGCCATCGAGCGGCGGCGGGCCGAGCGCGGCGCCAGCGTCGTCCTGGTCACCCACAACGTGCTGGAGGCCGAGACCGTGCTGGACCGGGTCGCGGTGCTCGATGCCGGCCGGGTGCTGGCCTGCGACACCCCCGGGCGGCTGAAAGCCCGGTTCGGCGACGCCCTGCGGCTCGAGCTGGTCTGGCGCGACGAGCCCCCCCTCGGCGACCTGCTCGTCGACGAACTCGCTGCCCGTGCGGTCGTGCTCGGCCGCCGGTGGCAGCTGCGCCTGCCGGCCGAGGAGGCGCGGTCGGCGCTCGCCGCGCTGACATCCGGGCCGGCGCTGCGCGCCCTCGACGACTTCACCCTCGCCACCCCCAGCCTCGAAGACGTGTACGTCTCCCTCGGCAGCAGCGCCGACCTGGAGCGGGTGTGACCCCGTCGGCCGTGCCTCGGCTGGGGACCCGCCCGTCGCTGGCCGCCGCCACCGGCGCCGTGTACGCCGGCCAGATCGCGCGCGCCCGCACGGCCCGTGTCCCGCTGCTGTTCGTCGCCGCCTTCCAGAGCATCGGCATCCTGCTGCTGTTGCGCGGCGTGGTCGCCCACCACGACGACCTCACCGGACGGGTCGTCGTCGCGGGGACGACCGTGCTCGTCGCCGCGTTCGTCTGCCTCAACCTGTTGGCCCAGCGGGTGGGGGTGCTGCGCGCCGAGGGCGGCCTCGACCACTACGCGGCGCTCGACGTTCCTGGGGCCGCGGTCGCGCTCGGCGCGGCCGCGTCGTACGCCACCTTGATGATCCCCGGTGCCGTGATCACGGCGTTCGTCGGCGCGAGCCTTTTCGACCTGCCGTACGGCAGGCTCTGGATCCTCGCCCCGGTCCTGCCGCTCGTGGGCGCGGCACTGGCCGGAGTCGGGACCCTGATCGGCCTCCTCGCCCCGAAGCACGAGCTCGCGACGGTCGCCGGGCAGCTCGGCATGAGCGCGGTCCTGTTCCTCGGAATCATCCCCGAGCACCGCTTTCCCCTGGTCTTGCAGTGGGTTCGCGACGCCGTACCCAGCACGTACGCGGTGGATGCGCTCGCGGACACGTTCGCGACGCACGTCGACTGGACCGGCGTGGGCGTCGACCTCGTCGTCTGCCTCGCGGTCGCGGTCGTCACCCTCGGCCTGGCGGGCGCCGTGTTCCGCCGGAGCGTGCGGTGATCGCTGACGCCCGGCGCGCGGTCTGGATGACCGCGTTCCTGGCGCCCCTGGGCGCCGGCCTGGGCTTCGTCGCCGCGGCGCTCACGCCGCACCTCGGCTCCGGGCTGTACGTCGACCCGCAGTTCGTCAGTGCGTACGCCGTCGAGGACAAGGCCGTCTTCGGCGGCGACGGCGTCATGATCGCGGTGCTGGCGGCTTCCGGCGTGCTGCTCGGGCTGGCCTCGTTGCGCGGGCGGGACGACCGTCCGGTCGGGACGGTCCTCGGCGTGCTGGCCGGCGGTATCGCTGCCGGGCTCGTGGCGATGGCGGTCGACCATCTCGTGCTGCACCAGGCGAACGCCGCCCCGACCCGCCGGCTGCTGGCCCAGATGGGCGGCGAGGTGCAGCTGCGTCCGTACGTGCGGGGGAGCGCCGACTTCCTGGTGCTGCCGCTCTTCGGGCTCGTCGTGTTCCTGCTCGGCAACGCCCGCTGGCTCGTCCGGTCGAGACGGCGGGTCAGTTCGGGGACTGCGGCGCCCTCGTGAGGTCCGGCGCCGGCGCCGATGCCATCGACCGCAGCAGCGCGGTCTCCCGGTGCAGCAGCGCGCCTTCCGCGTCCAGGCGTGCGGCCACCGTCGGCTCCTCGAGCAGCCGCTGGCGCACCGGCAGGTCGACCAGCACGGTGGCCGCGACCAGCCAGCCGAGCAGGGTCGGGTCCAGCGGCAGGTCCGGCAGGTCGATCGCCGCACCGCGCGTCTCCCCGAGCACGTCCAGGTAGGTGCGGTACGCCGCGAGTACCGCCGGCGCGCGGTCCACCGCCTCGCCTCCGACTATCTCCTCGAGCAGCTCCACGGTGCCGGTCAGGTACGGGTGGTCGTGGTGCAGCGCGAGCAGGCGGAACCGCTCGGTGCCGACGCAGACCAGCTCGTACCGGCCGTCGGGCTGCTCGTCGACGCGCTGCACCGTGGCGGTGGTGCCGATCTCGTACAGAGCGTGCACGTTGTCGGCGCCGACCTCGCGGCCGTGGCGGATGCCGAGGACGCCGAAGCGGGCCGGCTCCCCTTCGGGGAGTGCCTGCAGGTCGCGGACGAGGGTGCGGTAGCGCTCCTCGAACACGTGGAGGGGCAGCAGCAGGCCAGGCGTCAGCACCATTCCGAGCGGGAACAGCGGGATCTCCACGCGTTCGCCGCCCATGCGTACGAGGCTAGATCAGCCGCGCGCGGCCCGGCCGCGTGCGCGTCCTGCGGGGCTAGGGTGGCGCCGTGGCAGCGTCGTCCGTCCGTCTCCGGCAGGTCGCGCTGGTGGCACCCGGCCTGGACGACGCCGTCGCCGCGCTGCACGGCCGGCTGGGACTCCCCGAGCCCTTCCGCGACCCGGGCGTCGACGCCTTCGGGCTCGACAACGTGGTCTTCGCCCTCGGCAACACGTTCCTCGAGGTCGTCGCGCCGAACCGCAGCGGGACCACCGCCGGTCGGCTGCTGGACAAGCGCGGCCCCGGCGGCTACATGGCGATCTTCCAGCTGGCCGACCTCGCCGCCGCACGCGAGCGGGCGACCGGCGCGGGCATCCGCATCGTCTGGCAGTCCGACCTGGACGACATCGCCGGGACGCACCTGCACCCCAAGGACCTGGACGGCGCGATGGTGTCGCTCGACTGGGCCGAGCCGCGGGAGTCCTGGCGCTGGGCCGGCCCCGCGTGGATCGGGCAGGCGCCGGACCATCCGCCCGGCGGCATCACCGGCGTGACGATCGAGGTCGCGGACCCGCCGGCGACCGCGCGGCGCTGGGCCGCCGTCCTCGGCGCCGACGTCGCCCCGGACGGTACGACCGTGCCCGTCGACGGCGGCGACCAGGTGCTGCGCTTCACGGCGGGGGACCGCGGCATCACCGAGGTCACCGTGGCACTGGCCGCGGACGTACCCGGTGGCCTCGACGTCGCCGGCGTACGGCTCGAGCTCACCGCCCCCACCGGGAGAAACGCATGACCGACATCGACACGGGCACCGAGGACCTGCTCGCGCGGGTCGAGGACGGCGTGGCCGTCCTCACGATGAACCGGCCGGCCCGCCGCAACGCCCTGTCCGGGCCGATGCTGGCCGCGCTGGCAACGGTGCTGGCCCAGGTCGAGATCGACGACGGCGTCGGCGCCGTCGTGCTCACCGGTGCAGGCGGGGCGTTCTGCGCCGGCGGCGACGTCAAGGCCATGGCCGAAGGGTCGGGCGGCGGCGGTCCCACTCTCGACGAGCGCATCCACCGGCAGCGCCTGAGCCACCGCGCCACCAGCGGCCGGCTCTGGGCGATGCCCAAGCCGACCATCGCCTGCCTGCCCGGGCCCGCCGCCGGTGCCGGCCTCGCCCTGGCACTGGCGTGCGACCTGCGCTACGCCGCCGACAGCGCCGTCCTCACGACCGCGTTCGCACGGGTCGGGTTCTC
>DASVGV010000116.1:0-3527 GCA_036379355.1 Mycobacteriales bacterium
CCCGGCGGTGCCGTCGCACCGCGAGGACCGCTCCCGCCGCCGTACCCGCGAGCAGCAGGACGAGGACGGCGAGCGGAACAGGGTCGGCGAGACCGACGTGCGGCGGGGGCATACGACCCACGACACCAGACCCGGTCAAGAACAGGCCGAGCCGCGGCTAGAAACTCGCTGAGACACGCAGCCCGGCGGCGGTTACGCCGCGGGGGCTCCGGTCCACCAGGCCAGCGCCAGCGGCAGCTCCCGCCGCCAGAAGGTGTAGTCGTGGGTACCGGGGGGCGTCGTGAACGTCACGTCCTGAGACCGCGCGCGCAGGGCCGCCGCCATGACCGTCTCGTCGTGGAGGGGACCGTGGTCGGACCGGCCGGCCGCGAGGTAGATCCGCTCCCGCGGCCTGACGGGCAGCTGCCCGACGTAGTCGGCGGGGGTCTGGGCGGCCAGCTCGGCGGGCGTGCCGTCCGGACCGAGCAAACCGCGCAGGCCGCCGCTGTGGGTCGGCCGGTCCAAGCCGGACAGGTCGGCGAGCGCGCCGAACTCCGATCGGTGCAGCAGCCCGATGTTCAAGGCGCAGTAGCCGCCCGCGGATATGCCGACGAGGAGCCGGTCGCTGGCGTCCGGGAGCGTCCGGAAGGTGCGATCGACGGCGCTGACCACATCACGGGTCAGGTAGGTCTCGACGTGCTCGTCCGGACGGTCGAGGCATTCGCTGTCGTCGAGCCAGGACCGGGACAGCCGCGGCGCGACCAGGATGACCGGATGCCCGGTCCGCGCGATCGCGTAGCCGGCGGTCGCGGCGTTGCCGGCGCGCAGCCAGTCCAGCGGCGCCCCCGGCGACCCGTGCAGCAGGTAGGCGGTCGGGAAGCGCGCGGCGGGCTCGGTGAAGTACTGAGGTGGCAGGTAGACGTACGCCACGCGCGTGCCGAAACCGCTCACCCAGCCGGTGATCGGCTCTTCCACCACCACGCCCTTCGGGAAGGGTTCGGTGGCGGCGGCGTCGAGCACCCGGGACAGCGGCGCGCGCGGCCAGGTGGCGATGCCCAGGGCGTCGTCGACGCGCGGCAGGTACCGGTAGTGCGCGTTGACGGCCGCGGCCGCGGTGAGCGGGGTGATCAGCAGCGCGACGACGGCGCACGCGACGGCGAGCATCCGCCGGCGGCGCAGCCGGCACCCGGCGAGGACGGCCACGGCGGACAACGCACCCACGGCCGTGACGAAGCCGGGCGTGATGATGCGCAGCTGCCCGAGGTCGAACACGGCCCTCCTTTCCGGTCGCTGCCGGCGCGGTGTGCGGGACGGTCGATCCGCGGGCGCCACGACCGCGCCGGTCGCCGGCAAAGGGCACTACCGTCCGTACTGTGACGGTACCGGGGAGCCGTGCCAGGCGATCCCGACTTTGGGCACTGCTGGGGGCCCTCGTCGCGCTGCTGGCTTTGGCCGGATGCGGGCGCAACGCGCGCCCGGCGGAGACCTCGCCGAGCCGCTCGGCTGAAGCCCGGTCGTCGACGCCCGTCTCGGCCACCCCGGCGGTGCTGCCCGGGCCGTACGGTCCGCAGGCGTCGTGGGTGACCGCGGAGAACGCCCGGCCGGGCACCGCGGCCTGGCACCTCACCGGTCACCAGACCCCCGGTGGCATCGAGGGGTACGCGAGCGCGGTCGAGGCCCAGGTCGGCCAGTCCGTGCGCCTGTACGTCTCCACTGCGGCGGCGAGCTTCCACGTCGAGGCGTACCGGATGGGCTACTACCAGGGGCTCGGCGCGCGGCTGGTCTGGCGGTCGGGGAGCCGACCCGGCAGCCGGCAGCCGGACTGCCCGGTCGTCCCGGGCATCAACATGGTCGAGTGCCACTGGCAGCCGTCGATCACCGTTCCGGTCACGGCGACCTGGGTGCAGGGCGAGTACCTGCTCAAGCTGGTGGGCGATGGGGGTCAGCAGAGCTACGTGCCGCTGACCGTGTGGGATCCCGCCAGCACTGCGACGTACGTGATCATGGACGGGTCGTTCACCGACCAGGTGTTCAACGACTACGGCGGCTACGACCTCTATCAGGGCGCGACGCCTTGCGCGCCACGCGTCTACCCCTGCTCGTCGCGTTCGCGTGTCGTGTCGTTCGACCGGCCGTACGCCGGCGCCGGTGACGGCGGCTACCTGGGCCTGACGTACCCGCTGACGCGGCTGGCCGAGGAGCACGGGCTCGACGTGACGTACTGGACCGACCTCACGCTGCACGAGCACGGTGACCTGCTCACCCATCACGTCGTGCTGATGTCACCGGGGCACGACGAGGAGTGGTCCCGGGCCATGCGGACCGCCGCGACGGACGCGGCCGCCCACGGGGTCAACATCGCCTTCTTCGGGGCGAGCCCGGTCCTGCGCAAGATCCGCCTCCAGCCCTCCGCGGTGGGACCGGACCGCGAGGTCGTGAACTACCGGGACGCGCGCGCCGACCCCGACTACGGCGTCGACAACGCCGAGGTCAGCCAGAACGACTGGGCCAACCCGCCGACGAGCGAGCCGTCGTCGACATTGGTCGGCGCGACATACATCGGCTACAACAACCACGCGCGGTTCCCGCTCGTGGTCACCGACCCGACCTCGTGGCTGTTCGACCACACCGGACTGGCCAGGAACGCCACGGTCCCAGGGATGATGAGCACCGACTTCCAGGCGTACCTGCCCGGCGAACCGGGGCCGACCAACGTCGTGATCCAGGCTCGCTCCCCGGTGGAGGTGGAAGGGCACGGCGCCGAGCACGCCGACACGAGCTACTACACGATGGCGTCGGGGGCCGGCGTGTGGCAGAGCGGTACGAACAGCTGGATCGGCGACATCGGGACGTGCGTACTGGGCTCACCGTGCCCGTCCGGCCTGGCGCAGACGATGACCCTCAACGTCTTCGCCACACTCGGTGCCGGCCCCCTCGGGGAGCACGCACTCACGCCGTGATGCGGTGGCTGCTGGGCCGGCGGCTTGTTCGTCGGTCAGCGGCGAGTGGCGATGAGAATCTCCGTGTCGCCCGGCCAGTCCCAGAACCGCCCCGTCGGCGAGTGCCGTTCGAGCAGCGCGCGTAGTGCGGCGACGAATTCCGGCAAGCGTGGCCCGAACAGGTGCGGCGCGGCGTACGACATGGACAGGCAGCCGTCGACGACACCATCGGTGTCCCGGACGATGTCCGGCCGGCCCGGCGCGAAGACCGTGCGCGGGGCGCCGAACGAGGTGCGCCGCAGGGTCTGGCCGAACCGTTCGACGCTGTAGTCGGTCACCAGCCGGTTGCCCGAGCGCAGCTCCGGGCCCAGGAAGGTCTTGATCAGCCCACGAATCTGCTCGTGTGGGATCGACGACGTGCCCGGTGGTGCCGGCGGGGCCGGCCGCCCCGAGTCGTCATGGCTGATGAGGACAAGCGACCCGCCCGGCTCGAGGAGCTGGTACACGGCCTCGGCCACGGCGAGCCGGTCCGTCCGGTGAAAGGACTGCCCGAAGGTGACCACCCGCGCCGGGCTCAGTCGAAGTCCGGGCAGTTCCTCCGCGGTTGCA
>DASVGV010000117.1:0-14131 GCA_036379355.1 Mycobacteriales bacterium
TTCGAGCGGCCGCCGATGAACCCGCTCGACACCCAGCTGCAGTCCGAGATCCGCGACGCTGCCGGCCAGCTGGCGGCCGACCGGGCGGTGCGCGCGGTGGTCGTCTACGGCGGGCCGAAGGTCTTCGCCGCCGGGGCGGACGTGAAGGAGATGGCCGCCATGTCGTACGTCGACATGGTCGACCGGGCCCGCCACCTGCAGGCCAGCTTCACCGCGGTCGCGCGCATCCCGAAGCCGACGGTGGCCGCGGTGACCGGCTATGCGCTCGGCGGCGGCCTCGAGCTCGCGCTGTGCTGCGACTTCCGGGTCGCCGGCGACAACGCCCGCCTCGGCCAGCCCGAGATCCTGCTCGGCATCATTCCCGGCGCCGGCGGCACCCAGCGGCTGCCGCGTCTGGTCGGTCCGGCCCGGGCCAAGGACATGATCTTCAGCGGCCGGCACGTCCGCGCCGACGAGGCGCTGGCCATCGGCCTGGTGGACGAGGTGGTCGCGGCCGACGACGTGCACCGCGCGGCCCTGGCGCGGGTCCGGCGCTATGCGAACGGGCCCGCGTACGCCCTGCGGGCGGCCAAGGAGGCGATTGACGAAGGCCTGGACGTCACGCTCGACGCCGGCCTGCAGGTCGAGGCCAAGCTGTTCGCCGGGCTGTTCGCCACCGAGGACCGCAGCATCGGCATGGACACGTTCGTCGAGAGCGGCCCCGGCAAGGCGAAGTTCGTGGGGCGCTGATGACGGTCACGCGCGCGGAGGTCGAGGCGGCTCGCTCGGACCCGAAGCTCGCGAACGTGCTCTACCACGACTGGGAAGCCGCGACCTACGACGAGAAGTGGTCGATCTCGTACGACGAGCGGTGCATCGCCTACGCCCGCGACCGGTTCGCCAAGATCGCAGGAACGGACGGCTGGCCGTACGGGAAGGCGCTGGAGCTCGGCTGCGGCACCGGTTTCTTCCTGCTGAACCTGAAGCAGGCCGGGGTCGTCGACGAGGGCTTCCTCACCGACATCAGCCCGGGCATGGTGGCGGTGGCGACGCGCAACGCCGAGAGCCTCGGTTTCCGCATGCAGGGCCGCGTCGCGGACGCGGAGACACTGCCGTACGACGACGACACGTTCGACCTGGTCTGCGGCCACGCGATCCTGCACCACATCCCCGATGTCGAGAAGGCGCTGCGCGAGGTGCTGCGGGTGCTGAAGCCGGGTGGCCGGTTCGTGTTCGCCGGGGAGCCGACCCGGTACGGCGACGTGGTCGCCCGGCGGCTGTCGAGGCTCACGTGGCGGGCAGCGCAGCTGGCCGGTCGGCTGCCACGGCTGCGCGACGTGATCCGGCCGAAGGCCGAGCTCGACGCATCCAGCGAGGCCGCCGCGCTGGAGGCGCTCGTCGACCTCCACACGTTTGCTCCGGCGCACCTGCGTGCACTGGCGGAAACCGCTGGAGCACAGGATGTTCGGGTGATGACCGAGGAGCTGACCGCATCCTGGTTCGGCTGGCCGGTCCGTACGTTCGAGGCCGCGGTGACGCCGGGGACGCTCGGGTGGGGCTGGGCGATGTTCGCGTACCACGGCTGGCAGCGACTGTCCGCGCTCGACGACCGCGTCCTGCGCCACGTCGTCCCGGCCGGGCTGTTCTACAACGCGCTCGTCACGGGAACCGCACCCTGATGCTGGTGCTGCTCGGGGCGCTGCTCCGGCGGCTGCGCCGGATGCCGCCGCGCGACCCGGCGCAGGCCCGTACCTGCACCTGGGCTTCATGCCGCTGGATCGTCCGCAACCGGGCCTGGTCGCGGTGGTACCTCGCCCGCTACTGGCGCTTTCTCCTGCTGCGGATGGGAAAGCCGCACATCGTGACCGAGGGGTTCTGCTTCCTCGGACCACGAGTGGACCTCTACGCGCGCAAGGGGTACGGACGGCTGGTCATCGGCCGCTGGACGCACATCGGCTCCGGCAATGCACTCCGCGCGCACGAGGGCACCCTGCGGATCGGCGCCAAGTGCGTGTTCGGCAAGGACAACACCGTCAACGCCTACCTCGACGTCGAGTTCGGCGCCGCGACGATCGTGGCCGACTGGGTCTACGTCTGCGACTTCGACCACGTCTTCGCCGACATCCACGTGCCGATCAAGGACCAGGGCATCGTCAAGTCGCCGGTACGGATCGGTCCCGACGTGTGGGTCGGGACCAAGGTCACCGTGCTGCGCGGGACCACGGTCGGCCGGGGGGCCGTCCTCGCCGCGCACACCGTGGTCAACGCCGACATCCCGCCGTGGGCGGTGGCCGTCGGCGTGCCGGCGCGGGTGGTGCGCGACCGGGTCGCCGACTACGAGGCGGCCGCCGCGCACCGGGCGGCCATCGCCGACATGCAGCGCAAGGTCGATGCGGCGGCCGCGCCGGTGATCGCCGCCCGCGCCGCCGCCGAGCCCTGACCGCCCCGCTGCACGCCCCCGCGAGATGTGGCCAATGCGCGCATCTCGCAGACGACATGCGCGCAGGTGGCGCATCTCGGCGAAAGGGTGGCACGCGAGAGGTCAGCCGTCGGAGAGCAGGTTGCCGTCGCGGACGACCATCCGCAGCGGCGTCCGGGGCGCGAGCGAGCGCAGGAGCCGCTCCTCCTCCGTGACCGCGCGCCGGTAGACGTCGGCGGTCGCGGCGGCCGCGGCCCGCCACGTCGACCCGGCCGCGCGCGCCCGCGCGACGCGCGCCATGCGCCGGGCGGCGATCTCGTCGGAGAGCTGCCGGTCGACCGCGCCGACCCACCCGCGGACATCCTCGGGCGCGGCGCGCAGGCCACTCACGCCGTCCTCCACGAGCTCTCGCAGCCCGCCGGTGTCACTGACGACCAGGGGCGCCCCGGCGGTCGCGGCTTCGAGCGCGGCGAGCCCGAACGGCTCGTACAGGGACGGGACCAGGGCGACGTCCGCGGCGCCGAGCAGCCCCGCCAGCTCGGCGGTCGGCAGCCGCCCCGCGAACACGACGGAGCGGCCGAGCCGCCGACGCCTGGCCTGCCCGCGCAGGTCCTCGTCGAGCGTCCCGCTGCCGGCGACGACCAACCGGACACCGGGGTGGCGGCGCCGCAGCGACGGCATCGCGGCGAGCAGCGTCTGCACGCCCTTCTCCCACTCCAGCCGCCCCGAGAAGGCGAGCAGCGGGGCGCCCCCGAACCGTTGCCGCGCCGCGCGGACCGCCGCCGGCCGCGGCCGGAACGCCGACAGGTCGGTGCCGTTCGCGATCACGTCGACCTTGCCCGGCGGCAGGTCGAACAGCCGCGTGACCTCCCAGCGCATGTACGACGAGCAGGTGACCACGCGGCGGGCCTCGTACGTCAGCCACCACTCGACCGTGTGGATCGCCCGGTTCGTCGGGCCCGGCAGCCAGCCCTGGTGCCGGCCGGCCTCGGTCGCGTGCACGGTCGCGACGAGCGGCACGCGGTAGCGCTCCTTGAGGGCCGTGGCCGCGTGCGCGACGAGCCAGTCGTGCGCGTGGACGACGTCGGGCGCCGGCAGGTCCGCCCGCAGCACCGCCCGCAGCAGCGCGTGGTTCAGCGCCTGACTCCAGGCGAGCAGGTCGCTCATCGGGAACGCCGGCGGATCCTCCGGCGCGCGCAGTACGCGTACTCCCTCGACGGTCTCGTCGTACGCCGCGCCCGGCTGGTGCCGGCTGACGACCGTGATGTCGTGGCCCTGCCGCGCCAGGTCGACCGCGATCGCGTGAACGTGCCGCCCCAGACCGCCGACGACCACCGGCGGGTACTCCCAGGACAGCATCAGCACGCGCATGAGATGCCCATCATGCCGGACCGGGTGCCTCGCGGAATCCGGTCCGCAGGCCCGGGCCATACTGCCCGGGACATGTCCGCGGTGGTGGGAGGAAGAGTCCTGACCGGGTCCAACGGCGTCGACCGCGCCCAGCTCGCCGCGCTGCGCGAGGAGGTGGTGGGCCGGAGCCGCGAGGTCGAGCTCGTCCTCGCCGCCCTGCTGGCGGGCCGCCACATCCTGCTCGAGGGCCCCCCGGGGACCGGCAAGTCCACGCTGCTGCGCGGCCTGGCCCGCGGCGCCGGCCTCGCGTTCGAGTTCGTCGAGGGCAACGCCGAGCTCACCCCGGCCCGCCTGGTCGGGTCGCACGACCCCTCCCGCGTCCTCACCGACGGGTACGGCGAGGACACGTTCGTCGACGGACCGCTCGCCCTCGCCCTGCGCACCGGGGCCCTCCTGTACGTCGAGGAGATCAACCGGGTCCCCGAGGAGACGCTGAACGTCCTCATCACCGCGATGAGCGAGCGGGAGCTGCACGTGCCCCGCCTCGGGCGGGTCGTCGCAGCCGACGGGTTCCGGGTCGTGGCCGCGATGAACCCCTTCGACGCCGTCGGCACGGCGCGGATCGCCTCGGCCATCTACGACCGCGCCTGCCGGGTACGCATGGACTACCAGGACCTCGCCGACGAGGTCGAGATCACCCGCCGGAACGCGGCCGAGGCGGACGTCCCCGACGACTACCGCCGCAAGGCTGTCGAGCTGGTACGGCGTACCCGCGCGGACCCGGACGTGCGGGTCGGCTCGTCCGTCCGCGGCGCCATCGACCTGCTGCTCGTCAGCACGACGCTGGCCGGGCTCCGCGCCCTGCCGACGGACGCGCCCGAGGTGTCGCTCGACGCGGCCCTCACCGCGCTCTCGGGCCGACTGCGCCTGCACGAGGGGGCGGCGCGCACCGCCGAGGACATCGTGACCGAGCTCTGGACCCAGGTCTTCGCGCCCGCCCCCGAGGCAGGCGATCCGCCGGGGGAAGCGGATCGGCCGGTGGGCAGCCACCCCCGCCGGCCGGCGGACCGGGCGCGGGAGTCGACCGTCCGGACCTGACCCTCGAGGGCGCGGACGCCGATCGGGAGGTCGCCGAGACCTCGCGGCGCACGGTCTCCCGCCGAGAGCTCGGCGGCTCGCCGCAGTTCGGGCAGCTGTCGCCGGAGGTCGGCCAGCTGGACGAGTCGGCGTTCGAGGACGCGCTGGTCGACGACGCCGACGAGGCGCTGGAACTCCTGTCGCGGATGGCCTCGGCCTCGGATCGGCAGCTTCGGATGCTGGCCCGGCGCCTTGCTGCACGGGTCGCGGTGCGCCTCACCCGGTCGGGCGCCGCCCGCTCCGGAGGGATCGGCCGGTTGCAGCGGGTGCGGTGGGAGCCGGGTAGCGACCTGGACGTGGACGCCAGCCTCGACGCGCTGGTGACGGCGAAGGCCTCCGGTCACGCGGTCGATGTCGAGGCGCTGCGCGCCTCGGCCTGGCGCCGGACCACCCTGGCGCTGTGCCTCGTCGTCGACCGGAGCGGGTCGGTCAGCGGCGCGCGGCTGGCGAGCGCCGCGCTGGCCGCGGCCGCCGTGGCGCTCCGCGCCCCCGACGACTACAGCGTCGTCGTGTTCAGCGACCGCTCGGTGGTCGTCAAGTCGCAGGACGTGGCCCGCCCGACGGACGCGGTCGTCGACGACGTGCTCGCGCTGCGCGGTCACGGCGTCACCGACCTGGCCGCGGCCCTCGACACCGCGCGGGCGCAGCTCGCGCGGTCCACGGCGACCCGGCGGATGACGGTGCTGCTGTCGGACTGCCGGCCGACGGCCGGCCCCGACCCGACCCCGTACGGCCGGCGCATCGAACGGCTGGCGGTCGTGGCGCCGGCCGACGACGCGGCGGACGCGAAGGCGTTCGCGGCCGCGACGGGCGCGCGCTGCGTGACCCTCGCCGGCCCCGCCGACGTACCGCAGGCGCTGTCGTTCCTGTCCGAGTCGGGCTGACCGTCACCCGCCGACGGGCACCTGGCGCGCGTCGAGCCGGGGGAAGGGATAGTCGCGCCGGTACGAGAGGCGTGCCGCCCGCAGTGCTCGCGCCGGGTCGCCCGCCTCGAGCGGGTCGGCGATCGCCGCGAACGCGCGGGCGTGACCAGACAGCCGGTCCCGCGCATAGTCCGCCGCACTCTGGTGCGTCACGCAGAACGGCCAGTCGCTGGCCAGCGCGAGCAGCGCCTCGCGTGCCAGCTGGTCGTACGCGGCGTCGTGAGGGATGCGGTCGATTCGCTTGGCGCACAGGCGAAGCAGGCGTTCGGCGACGTCGTCCTGCGTCGCCTGCAGTTCCGGGACCTGCCAGACGTGAAAGTCCTTGCCCATTCCCCACGACCCGGCCGGCAGGTCGCGGGGCTCGGCGCGCATTGTCTCGGCGGCCCGCCGCAGGGTCGTGACCCGGACCCCGGCCTCCGGCAGTGCGCGCAGCACGCCGTCGAGGAACCGCGGCCCTTCGTGCCACCAGTGGCCGAACAGCTCGGTGTCGTACGCGCAGACCACCAGCGGGTCGTCCTGTGGCAGCGTGTCGAGGCGACGGACGACGTGCGCCACGAAGTCGTCGACGTCCCGCCGGAGCGCCTCGGCGGCCCGCTCCGGGCGGTACGGCCGCTTGTGCTCGGGCTCGGTGTGCCGGGAGGTGACCCGGGCCGCGCGCAGCCCGCTGTCGTGGTCGAACGTGTGGAAGTCGCGGTACGCCGGTCCACCCGGGTAGCCGCGTCGCGGTGACCAGACCCGATAGGTCACCTCCAGGTCGCGCGCGAACGCGATCACTCCCGACCCGGCCACGTCGACCGGCGCGCCGGTGTCGCCGTGCACGGTGGGGCCGTCGACGAGGAACCGGCGTACGCCGCGTCGCGCGTACAGGTCCTCGAGGCCGGGGGTGTAGGCGCACTCCGGCGCCCAGATGCCCTCCGGTCGCCGGCCGAGCCGCATTTCGGTGTCGTCCAGGCCGGCGCGCAGACCGAAGTCGGCGACGGCGGCCGGGACGAACGGGGTGAAGGCGTGCGCCGCCGGGCCGCCGAGCAGCTCGACCACGCCGCTCTCGACGAGGCGGCGCAGGAGCGGCGAGGCACCCGCGGCCCAGTCTCGCTCGAACACGCGAAGAGCCTGTGCCGCAAGGGTTCCTTCGTACGCCGCGGTCGCCACCCCGCGGACGGCCGCACCCTCCGCTCGTACCTGCCAGGTGCCGAGCCAGGTGTGCATGGCGTCCAGGCAGTACGCGTCGTCGAGCATGCTCGCGAGGACGGGGGTCAGCCCGACGGTGAGCTGGTCGGTCCGGCCCTCGTCGGCGAGCCGGCCGAGCAGCTGCGCCAGCGGCAGGTACGCCCCGCTCCAGGCCTGGTAGAGCCACTCCTCGCCGACCGGCCACGAGCCGTGGTGGGGTAGCCAGGGCAGGTGGGTGTGCAGCACGATGCAGCAGGTGCCGCGGCTCACGGCTTCTTCCAGGCGACGACGACCAGGTCCAGCGACCGGTCGACGTCGAGGCCGTCGACGGCGAAGTCCGCTGCGCCGACGCGGTGGACGGCGCGCCGCAGCGCCGGGGCCCAGTCCCCAGCCGGTCGCGCCAGCTGGGCGTCCACCAGGGGGCCGGCGTGCCTTTCGGCGCGGGCCAGCCGCGCCCCGTGGCGGAGCCCCCAGCGGCGGGTGACGTGGAACCGCGGGGCGAGCAGCTCGTCCAGCTCGCCGGCCGACAGCTCGCGTGTGTGGAAGGGGTTCAGCGGCGTGTCGCGACCAGGGGAGAAGGTGAGCCGGTTGGGGGTCGTGAGCAGCAGCGTCCCGGCCGGCCGCAGCACCCGCGCACACTCGGCGACGAACCCGGGCTGGTCGTGCAGGTGCTCGATCGTCTGCAGGCTCGCGAGGACGTCGAACACGCCGTCGGCGTACGGCATCCGCTGCAGGTCGCCGCGGCAGGCAAGGACGCCGGGGTAGCGGCGGGCGAGGTGGCCGGCGGCCTGCGCGTCGTAGTCCAGGGCGTGGACGCGGCTCGCTCCGCCGGCGCGGAGCAGGTCGGCCCCGTACCCCTCACCCGCACCGGCCTCCAGGACATGCGCACCGAGGACGAACGGGAGCAGCGCCCGGTACGCCGCCTCGTGACGGCGGAACCAGTAGTTCTCGTCGGGGATGCCCGGCAGCGTCCGTTCGCCAGTCAGCGCGAGTTCCCCCTGCGCTGCAGCGGTTCCGGTTTGCACCCCGACCTCCGACCCGCGCGGCCTCGCCCGGCGCGGCGCTCCGGGTGAGGCGACGATACCTGCCGGCCAGGACGGCTCACAGGTCGAGGACGAAGCGGTATCCGGTGGTCGTGACGGGCACGACGATCACCAGCCCGCCGAAGCCGTTGTTGACGAGGTCGGTCACTGTCGTGCCCCGCGGCTGTCCTCAGGCGGGGACCGGCGCGAGCCGCCCGCCCATCAGCTCCTCGAAGTTGCCCGCGTAGAACCTTTGCCGGTCGTCCTCCGACGCGTCGCCGAGGGCCGCTTCGAACTTGCCGAGCGGGTCGGTCGTGCCCTCCGGATGCGGATAGTCGGACGAGAACATGAACAAGTCCGGCCCGCACTCGTCCAGCATCCAGCCCACCGGCTCGCCCGGGAACGGCGTGAACTTCAGGTGTTTGTGGACGTACTCCGACGGCTTCATGGCCAGGCGTGACAACGGCTCCTCGGTCCGGAGGAACGCCTTCTGGGCCTGGTCGACGTGCCGCAGCCACGACACGACCCACGCGGCGCCCTGCTCGATGCAGCCGCCCCGCAGCGCCGGGAACCGGTCGAACAGGCCGTCGAGGATGAGCGCGCCGAGGAACACCTCGGGCGAGTGGTGGATGGCGAGGTAGTCCTTGGACCGGATGTTCTCGCCGCCCCCCAGGTGGTCGGTCACCGGCATGTTGTTGTTGTGGAACGCGGGGTTGATGCCGCGCCCGCCGCCGCCGACGTGCAGGACGAACGGGGTGTCCGACTGGGCCAGCGTGTCCCAGAACGGGTCGAGGTCGGGGTGGGTAGGCGCCAGCTTCCCGGCGGCCGTCGACGGGACCATGATCGCCGCGCAGCCGGCGGCGATCGCGCGCTCGGCGGCGAGAGCCGCCTGCGCCGGGTCTGACAGCGGGATGTTGGCGACGGCGAGCAGCCGCGGGTCCGCGGCGCAGAAGTCGGCGATGGCTCGGTTGTGCGCGTCGGTCCCGACGTACAGGTCGAGGTCGCTCCCCACCTTGTACAGCAGGGTGCCGAAGGTGCCGAACACCAGCTGCGCGTCGAAGCCGAGCAGGTCCAAGACGTGGCTGCGCTCGGTCGGGTCCCAGCCGCCCATCGCCGACCAGCCCTTGTCGCGCATCAGCCGCTCGTCGGCCTCCGCGGCGGCCTGCTCGTCGCTGCGGCGGGCGGCGGCCTTGGCGGTCGCGGCGTCGAGCACCCCACGACGCGCCTCGAACAGCCCGCGGTTGAGCAGCGCCCGGTCGTCGGCACTGAGGTAGTCGTCCAGGAAGTCGCCCAGCTCCATCACGTGGCTGTCCGCGTCCAGGATTCGCCTACCGCCCGCGTACGTCATGCCATCGCCTCCACCGCCATCGGGTGACGTTTTGTCACTTCTGGCGCGGAGCGTGGCACGGGAGAACTGTCGCTGGCAACCCCGAGGGATGGGTTTCGCTGCCCGGCAGGCGATCTCGCCGTCCCAAGCGTGCGAAGCCAGCAAGCCCAGATGGCAGACTGTCGCCGTGACGTCTCCCGGCCCGCGTGCGGACGCGACTGCCCGCGCCACCGGACTCGAGCCGGTCCGGCTGGCCCGGGCGGACCGCCACGAGTCGCTCCTGGATGCGGCGCTGCACCTCGTCTCGTCCGGGGACGTCGACGCCGTGTCGATCGAGTCGGTGGCCGGCCGGGCCGGGGTCAGCAGGCCGCTGGTCTACCGGCACTTCGCGAACCGCGCCGACATCCTCGCCGCGCTGTACGACCGCGAGTCCGAGCGGGTCCACGAAGAGCTGTCGGCCGCGGTGACCGCCGCCTCGTCGCTGCTCGACATGTACCGCGCGCTGTTTCGCGGCGCGCTCGCGGCGGACCGGACGCGTGGCCCGGTCTTCGAGGCACTGCGCGCCGCCGCCGGCCGCAGCGCCCAGGTCCGCAGCGTGCAGCACCGGCGCGACCGCCAGACCGTCGCGTTCTACGCCCGCCGCGCGGTCCGCGAGTACGGCATCCCCCGCCGGGAGGCCGAGGCGCTGACGTCGATGCTGCTGAGCGCATTGTCACCGGCGCTCGCGCGCTGGCACCGGAACCCGACGCGCGCCGAGGCGAAGCGACTGGAGGAGGTCTTCCTCGCGATGGTGAGCGCCAGCCTCGAGCGCCTCAGCCCGGCGCTGGTCCCCGCCGGTCCACGGGCGCCGCGCTGAGGGCCGGCTCGAACGTCGCGGGCGCCTCGAACGCGGCCCGTCTGGCTGCCCGGCGGAAGGTGGCGAGCATCGCCGGCCCGACGAGCCCGATCACGACCAGGTTCGTCACGGCGCGACCGGTGTCCCAGCCCAGCGACGTGGCCCCGTCGAAGAGCAGGTAGCGGTGCCACTGCTGGGCGAACGACGCGCCGGGGTGGTACGACAGCGAGCTGCCCGGGTCGACCGCGAACGGCCAGAACTGCAGGTTCAGCAGGAACCCGTACGCATAGCCGGCGAACGCGCCGTAGGCCATGAGCAGCGCGATCTCGGCGCGCCCGCGGCAGCGCGGGAGCAGCCCGGCGAACAGCCCCACGAGCGCGCAGCCGAACATCTGGTACGGCATCCACGGCCCGACGCCGCCGGTGATGATCGCCGACGCGAACAGCGACGTGCATCCGAGCGCGAAGCCGAAGCCGGGGCCGAACACCCGGCCCGCCAGCACCAGGACGAACAGCTCGGTCTCGATCCCCGCCGTGCCCGCCCCGAGCGGTCGCAGCCCGGCGTTCACCGCCGACAGGACGCCGAGCATCGCCAGGGCCTTGCTGTCGATGCCGCCCTCGGCGATGCCCGCGAACACCACGGCGACGACGAGCAGCAGCAGCACCCCGAACATCAGCGGGGGCGTGTACGAGGTGCCGAACCGGTTCGGCGGCAGGACGAACGGCCACAGGAAGCACACCAAGCCGATCACCGTGGCGACGCAGAGCGCGGCGACCGAGCGGGCGGGCAGCCGGATCGCCGTCACCGGTCGGAGCCCCGGCCTGCTCACCGCGTGGCCGCCGTGAGGGTGCGCGCCGGATCGCCGTCGACGCGCTGCGGCCGGGGACGTACGGATGGCTGCGGCGGCGGGGGAGCCGTGAACGCGGCGGTGGCGGCCAGGAGGATCGCCACCGTCGGGAGGACCGGCAGTGGCGGGAACGCGAGGGGGTACAGCGACGGCGTGAGGCCGGCCGCGTCGTACGAAGTGGTCGCATAGATCAGCACGACCCCGGCCAGCGCGCAGCCGGCGACCAGCCATTCCGGCAGGCGCCAGGGGTCGGGGCGGTAGTGGCTGCGGCTCACCCGCCGTCCGCCGAGCACGACCCCGCCCACGCAGCAGGCCGCCCCGACGCCGATCGCCGGCACGCCGAGGAACCGGGGTGCGCTGCCGTCGAGCAGCCCGTACGCCCCGGCGCACAGGCCCAGCAGACCGAGGAGAAGAAGCGCTCCGGTCAGGCGGCGCGACCGGCCAGTTGCCCGCCCGGTACGGCCGTACCCGCGGGAGTCCATCGCCGCGGCGAGGTGCAGGGACCGCTCGAAGGCGTCCTCGAGGACGGGGATCGCGATGGCCCGCAGCGCCCGAAGGCCCTTCGCCCGGCCGGCCCGCAGGCGCCGGGCGCGGCCCACCCGCTGGACGCTCTCGACCAGCTGCGGCGCGACGGTGATCGAGACGACGGCGGCGACGCCCAGCTCGTACAGCGCGCCGGGCAGCAGCCGTAGCGCGCGCCGCGGGTTGGCCAGCGCGTTGGCGGCCCCGATGCAGCACAGCAGGGTCGCGAGCCGCAGGCCGTCCACGGCCGCCGACAGCAGCGCCTCGAGCGAGACCGGACCGCCCAGCGAGATCCCCGAGTACCAGCTCGGCATCGGGATGTGCGGGAGGCGGAACAACACGTGGTCGGCCGGCGTCGCGCCGGACCCGAACACCATCCGGAACGCGAGGCGCAGCACGATGACGACCAGGGCGAGCGCCAGGTAGTACTTGAAGGCTCGCGCCCAGGGCGCCGTGGTGCGGCGGCGGACGAGGACGAAGCCGAGGACGGCCAGGATCAGCAGCAGCAGCAACGGGTTGCTGGTGCGGTCGGCCGCGACCGCGAGGCAGAGGGCCCAGAACCACCAGGCCAGCGGATGCAGCGCGCGTGGGACCCGCCTCCCGTCCGGCGAGGGGAGCGACGCGCGCATCAGCGGGCCGGTCAGCGGTCACTCCCTCGGTCGGTCGGCACGGGCGGCGCCCAGTGTCTCCCGGCCGCTCACCCGGGCCGCGTTGCCGCCACGACCACCGTCCCGCCGGTACGCTCTGCCGTGGTGCGCCGGGAAGTCTGGTCGGCAGTCGTTGTCCGCTGTCCCACCGCCCCGAGACGAAGCCTGTGAGCGACACCTACCCGTACGCCGAGCTGCTGCTGTCCATCGCCGGCGTCGGCATCGTCGCCCTCGTCTCCAACCGGGTGTCCGAGCGCATCCGCATCCCGGCGCCGGCGCTGTTCCTCATCGCGGCCGCGATCGTCGTCAACGCCATCGCGTCGCTGCGGCCGCCGCCGGCGCAGATCGTCGAGCGGATCGTCGTGCTCGCGCTCCTGTTCATCCTCTTCGACGGCGGCATGCACATCGGCCTGCGTCGCTTCCGAGAGGCGGCCGCGCCGATCCTCGTCGTCGGTGTCGTCGGCACCTTCGCGACCACGGTCGCGGTGGCGGTGCTCGCTCACCTGGCGTTCGGGTTCGACTGGTACGTCGCGGTTCTGCTCGGAGCGGCGGTCGCACCGACCGATCCGGCGGTCGTCTTCTCGGTCCTGGGACGGCGTGAGATCACCGGGCGTACCAGCACGATCCTGGAGGGCGAGTCCGGGGCGAACGACCCCGTCGGGATCGCCCTCCTCGTCAGCCTGCTCGCGGCCCACGAGCTGTCCGCGGATGCCATCGGGCACGTCGCCGGGGAGTTCTTCCTCCAGATGTCGGTCGGCGCGGTCATCGGCGTCGCGGCCGGGCGGGCGCTGGTCTGGACGATGCGCCGGGTGCCGCTGCCGAGCGAGGGCCTGCACGTCCTTCGATCGGTGGCCTGGGTGCTCGGCACATACGGCCTGACCACGGTGGCGCACGGCTCCGGGTTCCTCGCGGTCCTCGTCGCGGGCGTCGTGGCCGGCGACGAACGTGCGCCGTTCAAGCGTGAGGTCGAGCGCTTCCACGGGGCCCTCGCGAGCCTCGGGGAGGTCGCCGCGTTCGTCGTCCTCGGCCTGACCGTCGACCTCGGCGAGATCGGGCACACGAACGTCTGGGTGCCGGGGCTGGTCCTCGGTGTGGTCCTGGCCTGCGTCCTGCGGCCGGTCCTGGTCGGCCTGTGCCTGCTGCCCGCGCGGCTGCGCCGCAACGAGGCCGCCTTCGTGCTGTTCGCCGGTCTCAAGGGCGCGGTGCCGATCCTGCTCGGGACGCTCGTCGTCACCGGCGGCGTCCCGCACGCGGCGCGGGTCTACGGCATCGTGATCGTGGTCGTCGTGCTGTCGGTCGTCCTGCAGGGCGGGCTCGTCCCCGAGGTCGCCCGGCTGCTGAAGCTCCCCATGACCGTCTCGTACCCCCAGCCGTACGCCCTCGGGGTCCGTCTGGCCGAGGAGCCGGAAGGGGTCCTGCGGCTGCGGGTACGGCCCGGGTCACCGGCCGACGGGGCCACGGTCGACGACCTGGCGGCGTCCGTCGGCGACATCTGGGTCAACCTCGTCGTCCGCGACGAGCGGCTGCTGACCGTCCGTGGCGACACCGAGCTGCGCGCCGGCGACGAGGTGGTCGTGAGCACCCAGGACGAGTCGGTCCGCGCCGCCTTCGGCTGAGAGCGGCGTCAGTCGCGGCGGCCGGCGTTGGCGACGATCGCGCCGAGCGGTGGCAGGACGAGCGCGACCAGCAGCACCGCGATCTTCGCCGCATGCCACGGCAGGACGAAGAAGCCCAGCACGACGAGCGTCAGGTACGGAATCATGATCATCAGGTAGCGGCGACGGCGCCGTTCGATGTCGGCCTCGCGCCGCTCGCGCTCGGTCAGCGTCCGCACGTCCGGTACGGGCGGTCGGCGCAGGCGGCGCGGCACGTCCACCACTCCATCGTCTCCTCCCGCCGAGATGTGGGAATCGCCCGCCTGGACGGCTGAGATGCGTCGACTCGACGCATCTCGCC
>DASVGV010000118.1:0-52702 GCA_036379355.1 Mycobacteriales bacterium
CACAGCGTCTACGACCAGCCCGACGCCACCGCCGTCCACGCCCAGTTCGACCGGATCCTCGACGCCCTCCACGGCAAGCTCCCCGCCGTCGCCGCGCACCTGGAGACGGCCTGCGGCGACATCCTCGCGTTCACCGCCTTCCCGAAGACGATCTGGCGCCAGCTGTGGTCGAACAACCCGCAAGAGCGGCTCAACCGGGAGATCCGCCGCCGCACCGACGTCGTCGGGATCTTCCCCGACCGCAACGCCCTGATCCGGCTCGTCGGCGCGGTCCTGGCCGAGCAACACGACGAATGGACCGAGATGCGCCGCTACATCGGCCTCGACATCCTGACCCACTGCGACCAAGCACCACCCGAAGACCCAACGGAGGTGCCACTGACAGCGATCACCGCCTAGAGTCCGACCCGAAGATCACGCGGCAGTCGACTCACACACCACGCCGCCGGACGCGACCTTGGTGCCGCCGACTCGTTGCTCACACTAAGGCTGGCCTAACCGGCATCTGAGCTGCGGTTTTGGAGCCGACGCCCGGATTTGAACCGGGAACCGCCCGATTACAAGTCGGGTGCGCTGCCGTTGCGCCACGCCGGCGTACGCACGGATGTTACGCGGGTGGCGGCGGCTCCTGCCGTCGCCAGATCGCGGCGACGAGGGACGGCAGCTGCCGCCGGTTCACCACGAACGCGACCAGAGCAATCGCTGCGTAGACGGCCGACAGCACGAGCCGTGCGGATGTCCCGGTGAGCGGGAATTGCGCGAGGAACAGGACGAGCAGCAACCACGCCGACTGGCGGGAGAACCGCAGGGACGCCACCAGCGCGATTCCGAGGAGGGTCTGCGTCGCCGTCAGCAGCATCTCCTCGACCTGCCGGTCGTCGAGCGGCAGTGAGACGCCGCCACCACCCGCCAGGTACGCCAGGGGGATCGTGCCGACGAGCAGCGTCCACTGGTTGACCTTCGACGAGATCAGCGTCCCGATCGCCAGCACGCCGTTGCCGCGCCTGGCGAACAGGATCGCAACGATGAACTCGGGCGCCTCGGACGCCAGCGGACCAACCCACTGCACGAGCAGGAACTCGTCGATGCCGAGCTCTTTCCCCGCGTCGACGAGTGCGTGCGCAAACGGCTCTGCCGCGGCCAGAATCACGACCGCCGCCAGGACCATGACCACGGCGATCGTGATCCGACGGCGAGAACGCGGGAGTGCACCCAGCGCCGCGCTCGTCCCGATGAGGTGCGGCTCCTCGGCCTCGCCGTGGGCCAGCCGCCACGCGTAAGCGGCGAACCACGCGAGCAGCACCAGTCCGAAGGCGAGGTGGATCTGCCCGCTCACCGGCATCACGAAGGCGATAACGCCTGCGACGAGCAGGAAACCGAGTTCGAGCCGGTTACTCTCATCCAGCGCGAGTGCGCGCGCCGGACTGCCCGACCGGCGGAGGCACCACACCGCGACCAGCACCACGACCGGCCAGCCGACACCGAGCAGCAGCCGGTTCGAGCCGGTCATGTTCGCCGCGGCGTACTGCACGAACGTCGGGTCATGCCCGGCCGTGTACGCGTACGTGAGGTCCACCGCGTACTCGGGCAGCACCGCGATGAACGCGAGGATCGCGACCGCGAGGCCGCCGGAGATGTCCAGTTGTGCGGCTTCGGCCGCCCAGGCAAGCAGGAACGACGCCGCCACGACGGCGGCGCCGTAAACGAGCATCGCCACCACCGGCGCGGGATGCAGGCCGCCGGCGCGCAGCACCATCGCGGGGATCGCCAGCGCGGCGCAGATCGTGAGCGAGCGCGTGAGGACGCGGCGGACGTCCACGGAAGCGGGGACGGGTGCGGTGACGGTCACGGGGTTCCTTCGGTCGGTCGCGGCCGAAGGTCTGGCTCGCCGACAGAAGCCGGTGGCTGGCCGGGCGCGGACGCCGAGGTTGTCGAACCAGCCGTTTGGGAGCTACTCCCCTTCACCGGCAAGCATACCGGACACCAACGGCATCGACCGTCGCCTGCACCCGGTCAACGGCTAGCGTCAGGCCCGTGAAGTCACGGTGGGAGGACGTGTCGCCCGGCGGCGAGGCCTACGCGGAGCGGTTTGCGAAGCTGGCCGAGTCGGGCGTCGACGTGCACGGCGAAGCGACCTTCGTCGAGCGGATCACCGCGCCCGGTGCCCGCGTCCTGGACGCCGGCTGCGGTACCGGCCGCGTCGCGATCCGCCTGGCCGAGCGAGGTTTCCGAGTGGACGGTGTCGACGTCGACGCGTCCATGCTGAGGATCGCCAAGCGGGAGGCGCCCGATCTGACCTGGGTACGGGCTGACCTGTCCAAGCTCGGCGATGCGGTTCCCGGCCCGTACGACGTCATCGTCGCCGCCGGGAACGTCCTGCCGCTGCTGGCCGCCGGGACCGAGGCCGCGGCGATCGCCGGCATGGCGGCCCGGCTCGCTCCCGACGGGCTGCTCGTCGTCGGCTTCGGCCTGGACCCGGCGCACCTGCCACTCGAGTCTGCGCCCTTTGGACTCATCGGCTACGACGCCTGGTGCGCGGAGGCCGGCCTGACGCTGCGCAACCGCTACAGCAGCTGGGACGGCGACCCGTTCGACGACGACGACCACGACGGCAGCGGGTACGCCGTCTCGGTCCACTGCCGCTGACCAGCGCGATGAGCGCTCGCGTGACCGATGCCCTGCCCCTGCGAGCGTTTCCCTTCGCCGGGCTGACCGCCGTGGTCACGACCCGCGCCGGTGGCGTCAGCACGGGTCCGTACGAGAGCCTCAACCTCGCCGACCATGTCGGCGACGATCCAGCGGCGGTGTACGAGAACCGGGACAGGCTCGCCGCCGCACTGGGCGTCGAGGCCCTCACGGTCATGGACCAGCAGCACACGGCGAACGTCCGCGCGGTCTCCGGCGCGGACGCCGGAACCGGCCACCACGGCGGCGGCTTTCCGGCCACCGACGCCCTGGTCACCGCCGTACCCGGCGTCGCGCTGATGGTCGTCGTCGCCGACTGCCGCCCGGTCGTGCTGTGGGACGCCGAGCACCGGACGGTTGGGGTCGCGCACTGCGGGCGGAACGGCATCCTCGGCGGTCTCGTCGGCGCGACGCTGCGCTCCATGCGGGAGCGCTACGGCACGACCGGCGTCGTCGCCGGCATCGGCCCCGGCATCGACGGCTGCTCGTACGAGGTCGGACCCGACGAGGTCGCCGCCTTCGACGCCGCTTTCCCCGACGTACCAGGGCTTCTCGCGCCCACCCGCCCGGGCCACGCGCGCCTGGACCTGCTCGTCGCGCTCCGGCACCAGCTGCGCGGAACCCCCGTCCACGTGCTGCCCGGTGACACCTACACCGACCCTGCGCTGTTCAGCCACCGGCGCGAACGCCCCTGCGGCCGGTTCGCCCTGGTCGCGGTCATCGACCGTTGACCCGTCAGCGGACCGCGAGCTCGACCTTCTGGAACTCCTTCAGCGACGAGTAGCCCGTCAGGGCCATCGCCGTACGCAGCCCTCCCGCGAGGTTCGTCGAGCCGTCGTCCCGTGCGGTCGGGCCGACGAGCAGCTCGGCGAGCGGGCCGATCGGCGGCGTCTCGAGGCGCGCGCCGCGGGGCAGCTCACGGTGGTAGGCACCACTGCCCCAGTGCCAGCCCTGGCCGGGCGCACTGTCACTGCGCGCCAGGGGAAGTCCGAGCATGACCGCGTCGGCGCCGCACGCGACCGCCTTGGCGATGTCGGCGCCGGTCCGCATCCCGCCGTCGGCGATGACGTGGACGTACCGGCCGCCCGACTCGTCCAGGTAGTCGCGCCGCGCACCCGCGGCGTCCGCGATGGCGGTCGCCATCGGCACGCCGAGGCCGAGCACGCCCTCCGACGTGCGCGACCGGGAGGCGCCGATCCCGACCAGCACCCCGGCCGCACCGGTGCGCATGAGGTGCAACGCGGTCGCGTAGTTCGCGCAGCCGCCCACGATCACGGGCGTGTCGAGGCCGGCGATGAAGGTCTTGAGGTTCAGGGCCTCCTGCGTCGTGCTGACGTGCTCGGCCGACACCACGCTGCCCTGGATCACCAGCAGGTCGAGGCCGGCGTCGATGGCGACCTTGTGCAGCTCGACCGTCCGGCTGGGGGTGAGCGCCCCGGCGGTCACGATGCCCGCTGCCTTCATGTCGGCCACCCGCTGCGCCACGAGATCCTCGAGCACCGGCGGCTCGTACGCCGCGCGCAGCGCCGCGACCGCGTCCTCCGCGGGGACGGCGGCCAGCCGCTCGAGGACCGGCAGCGGGTCGTCGTACCGGGTCCAGAGCCCTTCGAGGTTCAGCACCCCGAGGCCGCCGAGCGCGGCCATCTCCTCGGCCACCGCCGGTGAGGTGACCGAGTCGACCGGCGCCGAGACGATCGGCAGGCCGAAACGGTAGGCGTCCATCTCCCAGGCGAGCGAGACCTCACTGCGGTCCCGCGTACGGCGCGAGGGCACGATCGAGACGTCCTCGAACGCGTACGCGCGACGGCCGGCCTTTCCGATGCCGATCTCGACGTCGGTCACAGCGACGAGCCGTAGTTCGGCGCCTCGACGGTCATCTGGATGTCGTGCGGGTGCGACTCCTTGAGGCTCGCCTGGGTGATGCGGATGAACCGTCCGCGCTCGGCGAGCTCGGGCACCGTACGGGCGCCCGCATAGAACATCGACTGCCGCAGCCCGCCGACGAGCTGGTGGACGACGGCGCCCAGCGGCCCGCGGTAGGCGACCCGGCCCTCGATGCCCTCCGGGATCAGCTCGTCGTCCTGGGTGACCTCGGCCTGGTAGTAGCGGTCCTTCGAGTACGACTTCTTGCCGCGCGAGCTCATCGCGCCCAGCGAGCCCATGCCGCGATAGGACTTGTACTGCTTACCGTTGACGAAGATCAGGTCTCCGGGCGACTCCTCGCAGCCGGCCAGCAGCGAGCCCACCATGACCGAGTCGGCCCCCGCGACGATCGCCTTCGCGATGTCGCCGGAGTACTGGAGCCCTCCGTCGGCGATCACCGGCACGCCGGCCGCCCGGCAGGCGACCGCCGCGTCGTGGACGGCGGTGATCTGCGGGACACCCACCCCGGTGACGATGCGGGTCGTGCAGATCGAGCCT
This sequence comes from Mycobacteriales bacterium, assembly GCA_036379355.1. GTDB lineage: Bacteria > Actinomycetota > Actinomycetes > Mycobacteriales > CAJCIY01 > CAJCIY01. The sequence continues at coordinate 5,107 of DASVGV010000118.1, forward strand.
GGCCCGACGCCGACCTTCACCGCGTCGGCGCCGGCGTCGACGAACGCCTGCGCGCCCGCGGTGGTCGCGACATTGCCGCCGATCACCTGAACGTGGCGGGTGGCCGGGTCGCTCTTCAGCCGCCGCACCATGTCCAAGAGCAGCCGGACGTGGCCGTGGGCGGTGTCGGCCACGAGCACGTCCACGCCGGCGTCGACCAGGGTGGTGGCCCGCGTCCACGCCTCACCGAAGTAGCCGATGGCCGCGGCGACCAGCAGCCGGCCGTGCGCGTCCTTGGAGGCGTGCGGGAACTGCTCGGACTTGACGAAGTCCTTGACGGTGATCAGGCCGCCGAGGCGCCCCTGCTCGTCGACGAGCGGGAGCCGCTCGCGCTTGTGCTTGCGCAGGATGCCGGCCGCGTCGGCGGCCGAGATGCCGATCGGCGCGGTGATCAGCGGCATCGGCGTCATGACCTCGTCGACCTTGGTCTGGGCCCACTCGGCGACCGGGACGAAGCGCAGGTCGCGGTTGGTGATCATGCCCAGCAGCCGCTGGTCGACATCGACCACGGGCAGGCCGGAGATGCGGTAGCGCCCGCAGACCTCGTCGAGCTCCTCGAGCGTGGCGTCCGGGCCGATCGTGACCGGGTTGGGGATGAGTCCGGTCTGGGTGCGTTTGACCAGATCGACCTGGTACGCCTGGTCCTCGATCGACAGGTTGCGGTGCAGCACCCCGATGCCACCCTGGCGGGCCATCGCGATGGCCATCCGCGCCTCGGTCACCGTGTCCATCGCGGCGGACAGCAGCGGGACCGCGATCGACAGCTCGCGGGTGAGGCGCGTCGTGGTGTCGACGTCCGCCGGCACGAGGTCGGTCTCGCCGGGCAGCAGCAGCACGTCGTCGAAGGTGAGCCCGAGCGGGGCGAAGGAGTCGGCGCTGTCAGGGGTGTCGATGCTCACGAGCGGTGCACCTTCGCTGGGTCCGGCGGTCACGGTCACCCGCCGGCCCGGTACGGGGTCGTCGGGGCGAACCGCGCCGTACCGGCAGGCACAGAGCATACCGGCGCGGTCCACCGATGCTCGCGACCGGCTCGCGACGGGCCCGAGCGGGCGTACCGTTGGGGGGATGACTGCTGAGCACCCGAGGGACCCCTTCGACGCGGAACCGGTGGTCGACCCGTTCCACGGCGACCCCGACGACCCCGCCGCGGAGCTCGCCGCCTTCGACGACGACGAGGACGACCAGCCCGTGCCGCTGACTCCCGACGAGCGGGCCGAGGTGGTGTCCGACCTGTCGGACCTCGAGGGTTTCCAGGCGCTGCTGGAAGGCCGCGGCGTCCGCGGTCTGGTGGTCGACTGCGGCTCCTGCGACGAGGCGCACTTCTTCGGCTGGGACCTGCTGCGCAGCAACTTGCGGCACCTGCTCGACCACGGGCAGAGCCGGGTCCACGAGCCGGCGTTCTCCCCCGACCCGGAGCACTACGTGTCGTGGGACTACGCCCGCGGCTACGCCGATGCGGTCCTGGACGCCGACAGCCCCTGAGAGCCGGGGCTAGTGCACCAGCCCGCGGCGGAAGCCCAGCGCGACCGCCTGCGCCCGGTCGTTGACCCCGAGCTTGCGAAACAGCCTGCGGGCGTGCGTCTTCACGGTGTCCTCGGACAGGTACAGCGACCGGCCGATCTCCGCGTTCGAACGCCCCGCGGTCATTCCCTCCAGCACTTGCAGCTCGCGCTCGGTGAGCGCCACGTCGTCGCCGCCGCGGTGCGCCGGCACCGGCACGCGGCGTGGCGGCCGGCCGAGGTCACTGCCGGCGAGCGCCCCGGCCACCCCGGTGATGAAGCTGGCATGGGTGCCGTCCTTGGCGAGCCAGCCGCGGACGCCGGCCGACACGGCGGCCGCCGCCTGCTCGCGGTCCTGCCGTCCGATCAGCATGAGGATGTGCGCGTCCGGCTTGAGCCGCAGCAACCGACGCGCGGTCTCCACCCCGGACAGGCCCGGCATCTGCGAGTCGAGCAGTACCAGGTCGGGGTTCTCGTACGGGAAGCGGGACAGCAGCTCCTCGCCGGATGACGCGGTGAGCACGCGCTCGACCCCCGGGATCGACCCCAGGCGAGTCCGCAGCTCGTCGCGTACGAGTCGCTGGTCGTCGCAGACCAGAACCGTTGTCACGCTGCCTCCGTCCAGGCCCCACCGCGGTGCCTGGTTGGTCATCGGCAGGTATGACCCGAATCGTTAGCCGACAGTTCCGCCGGCCCAGACCGGACGCGTCACCGGCTGCACGCGTCACCGGGCGAGCAGGTCGGCAATCTCCGGGCGGGCGACGAACTCGTCCGCCCGCTCCTCCAGCCCGTCGGCGACCCGCCTCGCCGCATCGGCGGCGGTCGCGCGCAGCCCGGCCGCGCGGTCGGGGAGGAGGCGGGCGGCGACGAGCGCGGCCGGCCAGACCAGCGGCACCAGACCCAGCGCCTGCGCCTGGTCGAGTGCGGCGAGCAGATCGGCGACGGCCCGCTCCCGGTCCCCGCACGTGCTCTGGGCGACGCCCCGCATCAGCAGCGACTTGGCCACGTGCCGCCGCGCTCCGGCAGCCGTGGCCTCGCCGCGGGCCGTGTCCGCCGCGCGTACGGCGTCGCCGGGCACACCGTTCAACAGCGCCAGCTCGGCCCGGACCCATGCCAGGCGGGTACGGGCCCGCCAGGCCGGCTCGCCGACGGCGGACACCAGGTCCGCGGCCACCGCGAGGCACGTCGCGGCCGCGGCGGCGTCGCCTACCCCGACGGCATCGGCGACCAGACCGACGGCGGCGTCGGCCCGCTCGTCCGAGGTCGCCGCCAGGCGCAGCGCCCGCGCGTCCAGGCCGGCGGCCTCCTCGTGGCGGCCCACCTGACGAGCGTGGCTGGCGAGCGCCGAGAGCGCCGACGAGGTCCGCAGCGGACGCAGTACGCGCGCCGCGTCGGCGTACCGCCCGACCGCCCCGAGGGCGACGCCGCGCAGCCAGGGCCCGCCGTCCCCCAGACGCAGGTACGCGGCGGGGCCGTCGAACCAGAGGACGTCCTCCGGCCGACGACGCACCGCCGCGCCCGTCATGCCCGCGCCATCGCCGCCGCGCGGCGATGGATCTCAGTGGTGGTGATGCCCGTGGCCGTGGCCGTGGCCCTCGTCCTCGTCCTCCTCGGGCTTCTCCACGACCAGCGTCTCCGTGGTCAGCAGCAGGCTCGCGATGGAGGCGGCGTTGGCGACCGCGCTGCGCGTCACCTTCACCGGGTCGAGGACGCCGGCGGCGACGAGATCCTCGTACTCGCCGGTGGCGGCGTTCAGGCCGGAGCCCGCGGACAGGTCACGGACCTTCTGCACGGCGACGTAGCCCTCGAGGCCCGCGTTCTCGGCGATCCAGCGCAGCGGCTCGTCGAGCGCACGGCGAATCAGCTCGACCCCGGTCGCCTCGTCACCCTTCAGGCCGAGCCCCTTGTCGAGCACGGCGCCGGCGTGGACGAGCGCGGTACCACCGCCGGGGACGATGCCCTCCTCGACCGCCGCGCGGGTGGCCGAGACCGCATCCTCGATGCGGTGCTTGCGCTCCTTGAGCTCGACCTCGGTGGCCGCGCCGACCTGGATGACCGCGACACCACCGGCGAGCTTGGCCAGTCGCTCCTGGAGCTTCTCGCGGTCCCAGTCGGAGTCGGTGTCCTCGATCTCGCGGCGGATCTGGGCGACGCGGCCCGAGACGTCCGCGGCGTCACCGGCGCCGTCGACCAGGACGGTCGTGTCCTTGCTCACGGTCGCGCGGCGCACCTTGCCGAGCACCTCGAGCCCGACCTGGTCGAGCTTGAGGCCGACGTCGGCCGACACGACCGTCGCGCCGGTGAGGACGGCAATGTCCTGCAGCATGGCCTTGCGCCGGTCGCCGAAGGCCGGCGCCTTCACCGCGACGACCTTGAGGGTCTTGCGGATCGCGTTGACGACCAGGGTCGAGAGCGCCTCGCCGTCGACGTCCTCGGCGACGATCAGCAGCGGCTTGCCGGCCTGGGCGATCTTCTCGAGCAGCGGCAGCAGGTCGGCGATCGTCGAGATCTTCCCAGCCGACAGGAGCACGTAGGCGTCGTCGAGAACGGCCTCCTGCTCCTCCGCGTCGGTCACGAAGTACGGGCTGATGTAGCCCTTGTCGAACTCCATACCCTCGGTCAGCTCGAGCTCCGTACCGGTGGTGTTCGACTCCTCGACCGTGATCACGCCGTCCTTGCCGACCTTGTCCATCGCCTCGGCGATGAGCTCGCCGATGGTGCGGTCCTGAGCCGAGATCGACGCCACGTGGGCAATCTCCTCCTGCGACTCGATGTCGGTGGCGGTGGCGAGCAGCTTCTCGCTCACGGCGGCCACGGCGGCGTCGATGCCGCGCTTGAGCGCGGTCGGATCGGCGCCGGCGGCGACGTTGCGCAGCCCGAAGGCGACCATCGCCTGGGCCAGCACGGTGGCGGTCGTGGTGCCGTCGCCGGCGACGTCGTTGGTCTTGGTGGCGACTTCCTTGGCCAGCTGCGCGCCCATGTTCTCGTACGGGTCGGTCAGCTCGACCTCGCGCGCGATCGTGACGCCGTCGTTGGTGATCGTCGGCGCACCGAACTTCTTGTCGATGACGACGTTGCGGCCCTTCGGGCCGAGGGTGACCCGCACGGTGTTCGCGAGCTTGTCGACGCCGCGCTGCAGGGCGTCACGCGCGTCGGAGTCATAGGTGATGATCTTGGGCACAGCGGTGTGGTCCTCTCGATGGTGGCGCAGAGACCTGCGCCCCGGCCCGCAGTCGCGGAACCGGGGCGCAGTCGAACGCGGGGCGCGGGCGACCCGCGGCGTGCATGGTGCAGACGGGACGCGAATCGGCCCGCAGTGTGCGTGGTGGTGCTACTTCTCGATGATGGCGAGCACGTCACGGGCCGACAGCACGAGGTACTCCTCGCCGCCGTACTTGACCTCGGTGCCGCCGTACTTGCTGTAGAGGACGACGTCGCCCTCCTTCACGTCGACCGGGACGCGGTTGCCCTTGTCGTCGATCCGGCCCGGGCCCACGGCCAGGACAGTCCCCTCCTGGGGCTTCTCCTTGGCGGTGTCCGGGATGACGATGCCGGACGCGGTCGTGGTCTCGGCCTCGAGGGCCTGGACGACGATGCGGTCCTCGAGCGGCTTGATCTTCACCTTGGTGGCGGTGGTCACTGGTGCGACCTCCCCCTTCACTGATCGTCGCTGACAGGGTCGGGCCTGCCGTCGCGGGGGTCAGGCCGTGCTGGTTGTGGTACGGGTCTGGCTGGCACTCTCAGGTGCCGAGTGCCAACTTAGGCGCTCGGGGCGAGCCACGTCAAACCCGGGGCAGCGGCAGCGACGAGCGGGCCCCCAGACGCGCGTCGCTGGGCGGCGCCCCGCGCTCGACGAGGAGGTGGCCGAGGGCCGCCACCATCGCGCCGTTGTCGGTGCACAGGCCCGGCCGCGGGACCCGCAGCCGCAGGCCGGCCCGTTCGCAGCGCTCGGCCGCCAGTGCCCGCAACCGCGAGTTCGCCGCGACCCCGCCGCCGATCACGAGGGTGTCCGCGCCGCGGTCGCGGCAGGCCGCGACCGCCTTCTGCGTCAGCACGTCGGCGACCGCCTCCTGGAACGACGCGGCGACGTCCGGCACCGGCACGTCGCCCTCGTATGCCGCGACCCACCGAGCGACCGCCGTCTTCAGGCCCGAGAAGGAGAAGTCGTACGACCCGTCGTTCGCCATCGCCCGCGGGAAGGCCACAGCCGCGAGGTTCCCGTCACGGGCGGCGCGGTCGACCAGCGGCCCGCCGGGAAACCCCAGGCCGAGCAGCCGGGCGACCTTGTCGAACGCCTCGCCCGCGGCGTCGTCCACGGTCTCGCCGAGGACCGTGGGCGCCGCGATGTCCCGGACGTCGACGAGCGCGGAGTGCCCGCCGCTGACCAGCAGGCCGACCGTGCCCTCGGGCAACGGGCCGTGCTCGAGCGTGTCGACCGCCACGTGCGCGGACAGGTGGTGCACGCCGTGCAGCGGTACGCCGAGACCGGCCGCGAGCGCCTTGGCGGCCGCGACCCCGACGAGCAGCGCGCCCGCGAGCCCCGGACCCTCGGTGACCGCGACGGCGTCGACGTCGGTCAGCGCGATCCCCGCATCGGCGCAGGCCCGGGTGATGGTCGGCAGCATCGCCTCGACGTGGGCGCGGGACGCGACCTCGGGGACGACGCCGCCGAAGCGGGCGTGCTCGTCGACGCTCGTGGCGACCGCGTTCGCCCGCAGCTCGCCGTCGACCACGATGCCCACGCCGGTCTCGTCGCAGGAGGTCTCGATGCCCAGCACCACGGCCATCTACAGCGCCGCCACCATGATCAGCGCGTCCACGCCGGACGGCTGGTAGTAGCCGCGCCGGCGGCCCGCCACCGTGAAGCCGCGCCGCCCGTACAGTTCCTGCGCCGGCGCGTTGTCGGCCCGTACCTCCAGGGCTACCGTCGGCGCGCCCCGCAGCCGCGCCTCCGTCATCAGGTCGTCGAGCAGCGCGGCGCCCAGGCCGCGCCGCTGGTACGCCGGGGCGACGCCGATCGTCTGCACCCACGCCTCGTCCCGGTACGCCGCCAGGCCCGCGTACCCCTCGAGGTCCTCACCGTCCCAGGCCGCGACGTAGTGCCGGGTCTCGTACTGCGCCAGCTCGGACCAGAACGCCGCCTCGCTCCAGCACTCGTCACCGAACAGCACCCGCTCCATCGCCACGACCGGCGCGAGCTGCCACCACCGCAACGGGCTGATCATCGCCGCGCCTCCGGCTCCATGCGCGGCTCCGCCGCCGTCCCCCTGCGCGGCTCCGCCGCGTCGGGCCGGCGCAGGTACGCCGGCACCAGCGGCCCGGTCGGCCCATCCAGGTCGACGAGCGACGCGAGGCGCGCCACCGGCACCGGTCCGGCGACGTGGTCCCCGAGGACGTCGGGGTACAGGGCCGCGCCGGGCCCGACGACCGGCCGACCCGTGGGCACGTCGACCGGCTTCGACACGTGCGGCCCGTCCATCCGCTCACCCGACGGCCCGTACGACGCCCAGTAGACCTCCCGCCGCCGCGCGTCGGTCGCCACCGTCACGCCCGCCTCGCCCCAGACGTCGAGGCTGATCGCCCCGAACGCGGGCACGCCCAGGGCAAGGCCGAGGGTGGCCGCCGTCACCACGCCCACCCGCAGGCCGGTGTACGGACCGGGGCCCAGCCCCACCGCGATCGCCTGCACGTCGGCCAGCGTCCGGCCCGCGTCGTCCAGCGCCCTCCGTACCAGGGGCATCAGCAGCTCACCCGCACCGCGCGGGTCGCGCTCGATCGCCGCCCACGCCGCGCCGCTGTCGGTCTCCACCACCGCCGCCGCCACGTCCGCGGTGGACGTGTCCAGGCAGAGCACCAGCACGTACCGACCCTAGAACCCGCACGCGGCGGGGAGGTCGGGGGCGCGGTCCGCCCACGCCCGGCCGACCGGGCGCAGCACCACGGTCCGCGTCTCGTCGAGCGGTTCGTCGGCGCGGTCGATCCGTACCTCCAGGTGCCCGTCGGCCAGCGGCTCGGCCAGGCCCTCGCCCCACTCGACCAGCGTCACGGCCGTCTCCGCCGGCGTGTCCAGGTCCAGGTCGTCCAGCTCCGCGAGCGACCCCAGCCGGTACGCGTCGACGTGCACGAGCGGCAGCCGGCCGCCGTCGTGCTCGCGGGCCAGGACGAACGTGGGCGACAGGATCCGCTCCGCCACCCCGAGGCCGGCGCCGATGCCCTGGGCGAGCGTCGTCTTGCCGGCGCCGAGCGGGCCGGACAGCAAGACCAGGTCGCCGGCCCGCAGGACGGCAGCCAGCCGCTCGCCGAGCCGGCGCATGTCGGCGGCGGTGGGGACGACCCACCGGAGATCGGCCGGCGCGTTCACAACAGCCGGGCGGCCAAGAGCAGGTCCTCGCGCAACGCCGCCATCGGCGCGCCGGCCGGCCCGAACCGCAGCGCCGCACTCGGGTGGTACGTCGCGAGCACCCGAACCCCGGCGACGGTCTCGAACCGGCCGCGCAGCGCCGCGATGCGTGCGCCGCGGCCGTGGAACCAGCTCACCGCCACCCCGCCCATCGCGACGACGAGGGACGGCGCGACCACCGCGAGCTGCCGCTCGAGCCAGGGCCGGCAGCGAGCCAGCTCGGCGGCCCGGGGCGCGCGGTTGCGCGGCGGGCGGCACTTGAGCGTGTTGAGCACACCGATCTCCTCGCGCGGAATGCCCGCCTCCGCGAGCAGCCGGTCGAGCAGCTGGCCGGCCCGGCCGACGAACGGCCGGCCGAGCGCATCCTCCTGGGCTCCGGGTGCCTCGCCGACCAGCACCAGCCGCGGTGCCGGCGGAAGATCGCCGACAACCACGGTCGTGCGGCTGGCGACCAGCTCGACGCACGCCGTGCAGGCGCGGATCTGCGCGGCGAGCGCCTCGTGGCTCACGCCACGGACGGGCGGACGGCCTCGCGGGCCCGGGTGAACAGGGTGCGCAGGTGCAGCGAGGTGAGCGCCGGCCGCTCGAGCATGAGCATGTGGCCGGCGCCGGGCAGGACCACCAGCTCGGCACCCGGGATCTCGGCGGCCATGACGCGGCTGTTGTCGACCGGCGTGAGGACGTCCTTCGACCCGACCATGATCAGCACCGGAACCTGGCGGAGCGCCGCGAGCGCCTGCATCTTGTCGTGCACGAACAGGGCGCCGGAGAAGTTCGCGATGGTCGCGATCGACGACTGGGCCGCCATCCGCTCCATCAGCTCGACGAGCGACGGCGGGACGTCGCCGCCGTACGAGACGTGGTTGACCAGCGCCCAGGAGAGCGCGTTGGTCTTGCGCCTCGACTCCAGCCGGGGCGCGAAGTGGGCGAGCCGGGTGGCGCCGCCCGGGCCGAAGCGCTGGACGAGCTTGGCGGCCGCGGCCGGCAGGCTGAGCATCGTGGCGGCCGCACCGCCGGCCGACGTGCCGAGCAGCGCCACGCCGGCCACCGGACCGTCGGCCGTGAACAGCTCCGGCCGCCGGTCGGCCAACCCCATGATCGTCATCCCGCCCATCGAGTGGCCGACGAGCACGACCGGGCCCTCGGGGGCGACCGCGTCCAGCACCCGGCCGAGGTCGTCGCCGAGCGTGTCGATGCTGTGCGACTCGGGCAGCTCGTCGGGACGGTCGGACCGGCCGTGCCCGCGCTGGTCGTAGAACACCAGCCGCAGGTCGTCCGCGGCCAACTCGCGCCGCTGGTAGACCCAGGTCTCCTCGGTGCACGTCCACCCGTGACTGAAGATCACCGTGAGCGGCGCGTCGACCGGGCCGACCTCCTCGACGTGCAGCGACAGCCCGTCCGCGGTCGTGACAGGCGTGACCCGGTCGACGCGCGGGGCCTCCGCCAGCAGCCGTGCCTCGGGGTCGGGCCGGCTGCGGTGCGCGGCCACCTTGCGCCGCGTCGCCTGCGCCGCACCCGCGGCGGCCAGGGCTGCGCTCACGGTCGTGGCCAGCAGCACCCGGTTGCGGGTCTTGCTCATGGCATCTCTCCTCCGACGTACGTCCGGGGTACGCGCGCCCCGATCCGCGACACGATCTCGTACGCGATCGTGCCGGTGGCCTCGGCCCACTCCTGAGCGGTCGGCGCGCCGTCCGCGCCGGTGCCGAACAGGACCACCTCGTCGCCGGCGCGTACCTCGTCCTCACCGACCGGAACGACGAACTGGTCCATGCAGACACGGCCGGCGATCGGCCGGCGTGCCCCGCCGAGCCACACCTCGCCGACGTTGGTGGCGTTGCGGGGGATGCCGTCGGCGTAGCCGAGCGGCACGAGCGCGAGCGTCGTCGGCGCCGGCGCGTGCCACTGATGACCGTACGAGACGCCGTCCCCGGCCTCGGCCCGCTTCGTCAGGGCCACCCGCGCCGTCAACGTCATCGCCGGCACCAGCCCGAAGTCGTCCGGCAGCTGCGGCACCGGACTGATGCCGTAACAGGCGATCCCGGGCCGGACGACGTCGAAGTGCGCGTCCGGCCGGGTCAGCGTCGCCGCCGAGTTCGCGGCATGGCGGATGTCCGGCTCGATGCCCCGGGCCTTCGCGCGGGCGAGCGCGTCGGTGAACGCCTCGAGCTGGCGCGCCGTCGTCGGATGCTCCGGCTCGTCCGCCCACACGAAGTGCGTCATCATCCCGGCGACGTGCACGGCGCCTTCCGCCTGCGCGGCGGCCAGGTCGCCCAGCAGCCCGTCGAGGTCGGCCATGGTCACGCCGCCGCGGCGCAGCGCCGTGTCGACCTTCAGATGGACCCGGGCCGGCCGACCGAGCGCACGCGCCGCGGCCACCGCCTCGGCGAGCACCCACGGCGCGGACACCCCGATGTCGACGCCCGCCCCGATCGCCTCGGCCATCGGGCCGCCGGGCACGTGCAGCCACGCCAGCAGCGGTGCGGTGATCCCGGCCGCGCGCAGCTCCAGCGCCTCGCCGACCTGGGCGGCCCCCAGCCAGGTCGCACCCCCGCGCAGCGCCGCCCGGGCAGCCGGCTCCAGCCCGTGGCCGTACCCGTCGGCCTTCACGACGGCCATGACCTGCGCGGTCGGCGCGGCGTCGGCGCAGGCCGCCACCGACGTGGCGATCGCGTCCAGGTCGACCACTGCGGTCGCGGGCGTGCTCACAGGAAGAAGGTAGTCATGTGATCAGCAGCCGCTCCAGACGACGCCCCGCCACGACCAGGCCGAGCGCCGCCATCACCGCGAGATAGGCGACGTGGGCGAGGATCGACCAGCTCACGTCCCCGGTGACGAGGGACCGCAGAACCGCCACACCCTGGTAGAGCGGGCTGATCCGGACCACGGCCTGCAGCGCCCCCGGATAGACCGACAGCGGGTAGAAGGTCGCGGAGAACAGGAACAGCGGCAGCTGGGCGATCGTGACGTACTCGAAGTCGGTCCAGCTGCGCATGAACGTGGTCAGCGCCATGCCCACGGCGGAGAAGGCCGCGCCGAGCAGCAACGCGACGGGTACGGCGAGGAGCGCCCAGAACGAGTGCACCAGGCCGAGTGCGGCCATGACGACGAGGAAGATCGTCGAGTAGACGCCACCACGCGTGACCGACCAGGTGATCTCACCGACCGCGATGTCACCCGGGGCGACAGGCGTGTTGAGGACCGCGCTGTAGATCTTCGAGAACTTCAGCTTGTGGAACACGTTGAACGTCGTCTCGGCGATCGCGGCGTTCATCGCGGAGGTCGCGAGCATCGCCGGCGCCACGAACTCCCGGTACGGGACCTCGTGGCCGCTGACCTCGACCGCGCCCACGAGCGCACCCAGCCCGACCCCGATCGACAGCAGGTAGAACAGCGGCTCGAAGAACCCCGACAGCACGACCAGCCAGCCGCGGCGCATCACCAGGACGTTGCGCTCGACGACGCCCCGGGCGCGACCCGTGCCGACCCGCATCGGGGCGACCCGGAGCAGCAGGGTCGCCGACGGCGGTGGCGCGACCGCGGTCACGTGACCAGCCTCCGGGCGAAGGTCCGCCGGGCCAGCACCACACCCAGCACGGTCAGGCCCACGAGGTAGGCGAGGTGGCCGACGTCGTCGAGCGCGCGCAGCTGCCCGAGGATCAGGTCGCGGGTGAGGGCCACGCCGTGCCACAGCGGTGTCGCGTACGCGACGTACTGCATCCACCGGGGCAGCTGGCTGATGGGGAAGAACGTGCCGGAGAACAGGAACAGCGGCACGACGCCGAACCGGTAGAACATCGAGAACGTCGTGTCGTTCTGGGCCGTCGCGGCGAAGGCGGCGACCGGCGCGGCGAAGGCCAGCCCGGTGAGGACGGCCGCGGGGAAGGCCACGAGGGCCAGCCACGAGTGGACCGCGCCGAACGCCGCGGCGGCGGCGAGGTAGACGCCGGTCGAGGTCGCGATGGACGTCGTGATCCAGGCCAGCTGCCCGGTCACGATGTCCGACACGGTGAGCGGGCCGGCGAGCATGCCGAAGTACGTCCGGTGCCACTTGATCTGCCCGAGCACCGGCCAGGTCGCCTCGAACGAGGCGGTCTGCATGCCCGAGGCGGCCACGAGGCCCGGCGCGACGAAGTCGAGGTAGGACAGGCCTTGCAGGCCGCCGTGGTGGTGGCTGTTGACCAGGCTGCCGAGCCCCACCCCCATGGCCGCGAGGAACAGGACCGGCTCGAGAACTTTGGAGTAGATGGTGCCGCGCCACGTGTGCGTGTAGGTCCGCCACATGTGCGCGTAGACCGCGCGCCAGCGGAGCCACGCCGGCTCCATCACTGGGGTCGGGAGTGCGGCCTGCGGCGCCGCGAGCGTCGTCATCAGTCGATCAGCTGCCGGCCGGTGAGGCGCAGGAACACGTCCTCGAGAGACGACCGGCGTACCAGGGAGGACACCGGCGTGATGCCGCGCGCCAGGACGTCCTCCAGCGCCGCGTCGCCGTCCTGCGCGTAGACCAGGAGGCGGTCGGGCAGCTCCTCGAGCCGCTCGCTCGTCGCCGGGAGACGGTCGCCGATCTTCGACGCGTAGGCCGCCACCTCACCCGGCGGGAAGCGCAGCTCGAGCACCTCACGGGTCGACCACCGCTCGATGAGCTCGCGCGGCGACCCCTCCGCAGCGAACCGGCCGCCGTCCATGACGACGAGCCGGTCGCACAGCTGCTCGGCCTCGTCCATGTAGTGGGTGGTGAGCACCAGGGTCACCCCGCGCTGCTTGAGCCGGTAGAGCCGGTCCCACACGACGTGCCGTGCCTGCGGGTCCAGCCCGGTCGTCGGCTCGTCGAGCAGCAGCAGCTCGGGGTCGTTCACGAGCGCGCGGGCGATCGTGAGCCGCCGCTTCATGCCCCCGGACAGCGGATCGACCTTGTCGTCGGCACGCTCGGTCAGCTGGACGAAGTCCAGCAGCTGCTCGGTGCGCTCGCGCACCAGCGCCCGCGGCATGCCGAAGTAGCGGGCGTACACGTGCAGGTTCTCCCGCACCGTCAGCTCGACGTCGAGGTTGTCCTCCTGCGGCACGACGCCCAGTCGCGCCCGGATCTGCGCGCCGTGCGTTCGCGGGTCGAGTCCGAGCAGCCGCAGCGTGCCCGCGGTGGGCGGGCTCACGCAGCCGACCATGCGCATGGTGCTCGACTTGCCGGCGCCGTTCGGCCCGAGGAAGCCGAAGGCCTCGCCGCGGTGGACGTCGACGTCGATGCCGTCCACGGCGGTGAAGTCACCGAACCGCTTGACCAGGCCGCGGGCATGCACGAGCACGTCCGGGTCGGTGGGCATGCCTGGACCGTACCGACCGCATCCGTCACCCCGCGACGCAGTTCGCTCCGCGCGATCCGTACGCCCGTACACGTGCGGCCGCCCCGCGCCCCTCCCCTCGCGAATCGGGTCATGGAATCGCCCCACGTTGATCTCCAGAGGGGCGATTCCATGACCCGATTCGGTACGGAGCCTTGCGGTCGCCGTCCACAGATCGGCGGCGCGCGCCCCGCGGCGGGTGGGCGGCCCGGATCGTCGAGGTCGTGTACGGCGTCGCCACCCACGCGGAGCTGCTCGCCTCCCGCTCCCCGAAGGCGATCCGGCACGCGGCCCAGTCGGGCAGCCTGCAGCGCCTGCGGCACGGCATCTACAGCGGCCCGGACCCGTCGCTGCCCGCGCGCGTCCGCGCGGTCCAGGTGGCGATCCCGCGCGCGGTGGCAAGCCACGCGACCGCGGCCGCGCTCCTCGGCTTCGGCGAGCACCGCGGTCCCCTCCACGTCACCGTGCCGCACGCCCTCGCCCTGCACAGCACCCGCGACGTGGTCGTCCACCGCGACCGCCACCCCACCCCGTCCGTCCAGGTCGGCGGTCTGCCGGTCACGACGGCCGTCCGCACCGTGCTCGACCTCGCGCGTTCCAGCTCGCGAGTCGAGGGGGTGGTCGCTGCGGACGCAGCGCTGGACGCCGGCCTGTGCACCCGCGCCGAGCTGCTGGGCGGGCTCGACGACTGCCGCGGCCGGACCGGGGCGGCCCTCGCGCGGCAGGCCGTCAGCCTGTGCCGGGTCGGTGCCGAGTCGCCGATGGAGACGCGCCTGCGGCTCCTTGTCGTCGACGCGGGGCTGCCGGAGCCGGTGCTGCAGCACCGGGTGATGACCAGCATCGGCGAGCTGCGACTCGACCAGGCGTGGCCCCACCTCCTGCGCTCCCTCGAGTACGACGGGTACGAGCCGCACTCCACCAAGGCCGCGTTCGCGCGTGACCGCGCCCGCTGGCGGGCGCTCGCCGCGGCCGGCTGGGCGGTGTCCCCCGTCACGTACGCCGATCTCCTGCATCCCGAGCGGCTCCTCGCCGAACTGCGGCTCGCCCTGGCCTGACCGGCCCCACGCTCCTCCTGTGAATTGGGTCATGAGATCGCCCCTTGTCGATCTTCAGAGGGGCGATTCCATGACCCGATTCGGGACGGGGACGGGGATGGAGACGGGGACGGGGACGCGTGCGGCTGCGCGCGGGTACGGCGGCGGGTCAGCGGCGGACGGCGGCGACGGCGTCGGCCCAGGAGTCGAGCAGGTCGCTGGCCGCGAGCGGTACGCGCGTCAGCGAACCGGCGAGCCCGTGCAGGAACGCCGCGCCGGCACCCACGAGCAGCACGTCGGGGTCACCCCGCTTCACGGCCGCGGCGAGCAGCGCGCCCGCCGCGCCGGCGAGCACGTCGCCGGTGCCTGCCGTCGACAGCCACGTGCTGCCCGTCGGGTTGACGAGGGCGCGCCCGTCCGGGGCGGCGACCACCGTGTGCTGCCCCTTGAGCAGCACGTGCACCCCGAGGTCGGCGGCGGCGCGGCGGGCCGCGCCGAGCGGGTCGCCCGCGGGGTCGACGCCGGTGAGCCGCTCGAACTCGCCGGCGTGCGGCGTGATGAGCGTCGGCGCCTTCCGTCCCCGCAGTGCGCCCGCGCCGAGCGAGAGCGCGCCGGCGTCCAGCACCGCCGCCACGTCGCTGGACACGACCCGGCGCACCTCCTCCTCGCCCGGCGCGCCCGACCCGCACACGTACGCGTCAACCCGGCCTTCGCCCACCACGACCGTCGGCCACGCCGCCCGGACGGCGTCCGCGGCGTGACCCTCGTACCGCACGTAGCCGGCGCCGGCCCGCACCGCGCCGCCGGTGCACAGGACGGCCGCCCCGGGGTACCGCTCGCTGCCGGCGACCACGCCGACCACCCCCCGGGTGTACTTGTCCGCGTGGGCGCCCGGCGTCTCGACAAGCGGCAGGAAGTCGTCGGCGTCTGGTACGGCGACGGGCAGGGCAGCCGGGAAGTCGAGGCCGACCGGCACGACCACCACCGAGCCCGACCGCTCGGCCCCCGCGCCGACGACGTGCCCCGCCTTGAGCCGGTCGAAGGTGACGGTGACGTCGGCGCGGACCGCGGGTCCGTCGACCGCCCCGGTGTCGGCGTCGACCCCGCTCGGCACGTCGACGGCCACCACCAGCGCATCCGCCGGTACGGATTCGACCAGCGCGGCTGCCCGGTCGCGCAGGACCCCGGAGAACCCGACGCCGGTCATGCCGTCGATCACCAGGTCGCACGCGGGGACGTCGGCGACGACCGGCAGGCCCGCCGCTGCGGACCGCCACAGGTCGTCCCCGTCGCGGCCCGACGAGCGGACGACGACCGCCGACGCGCCCCACCGCACCAGCCATCGGGCGGCGCCGAGCGCATCGGCCGCGTTGTGGCCGGACCCGGCGAGCACGCAGACGCGGGCGCCGTACACCCCACCCAGGGTCCGGGCGCACTCGACCGCCACGCCGTACGAGGCCCGCGCGATGAGTGCCGCCTCCCCCACCCGCTCGGCCGCAACGCTGTCGGCGGCCCGCGTCTCGGCGACGGTCGCGACGTACCTCACGGCGTCCTCGTCACCCCGAATCGGGTCATGGGAACGCCCCTACAGAGATCAACGTGGGGCGATGTCATGACCCGATTCGCCAGAGGGGAGACCGGAGGGCGGCGGCGCGGACGGGACACGGGTCACTCGACGGTGACGGACTTCGCCAGGTTGCGCGGCCGGTCGACGTCCAGGCCGCGCGCCAGCGCGAACTCCATCGCCAGCACCTGGAGCGGCACCGTGGCCACGATCGGCGAGTACAGCGCCGGCGTCTGCGGGACGTTGATCACCTGCGTCGCGTACGGGAGTACGGCGTCGTCGCCGTCCTCGGCGACGACGATCGTGCGCGCGCCCCGGGCCCGTACCTCGGCGATGTTCGACAGCACCTTCTGGTGCAGGACGGCCCGCGACCGCGGCGAGGGCATCACGACGACGACCGGGAGGCCGTCCTCGATGAGTGCGATCGGGCCGTGCTTGAGCTCTCCCGCCGGAAAGCCCTCGGCGTGCACGTACGCCAGCTCCTTGAGCTTGAGCGCGCCCTCCAGCGCGACCGGGTAACCGACGTGCCGGCCGAGGAACAGCACCGTCTGCGACGTCGACAGCTCGCGTGCCAGCTCGGCAACCGGACCCTGGCGCGACAGGGTCTCCGCGACCAGGTCCGGCATGCGGTCCAGCGCGGCGAGCTCGCGCGCGACCTCCTCGCCGTAGAGCGTGCCGCGGACGCGGGCGAGGGCGAGGCCCAGCAACGACGTGGCGGCGAGCTGCGCCAGGAACGCCTTGGTCGACGCGACGCAGACCTCCAGGCCCGCGCGGGTGTAGAGCACCGCGTCCGACTCGCGCGGGATCTGGGCGCCGTTGGTGTTGCTGATCGCGAGCACCCGCGCCTTCTGGGTCTTGGCGTGCCGCACCGCCTCCAGCACGTCGGCCGTCTCCCCGGACTGGCTGATCGCGACGACGAGGGTGCCCCGGTCGAGAACCGGGTCCCGGTAGCGGAACTCGTGGGCGAGCTCGACCTCGACCGGCAGCCGCGTCCAGTGCTCGATGGCGTACTTGGCGACCAGCCCGGCGTGGAACGCGGACCCGCACCCCACGACGAAGACCTTGTCGACCTCCCGCAGGTCGTCGTCGGACAGGCGCTCCTCGTCCAGCACGATCGACCCGTCGTCGCCGAGCCGGCCGCGCAGCGTGTCGCGGACCGCGGTCGGCTGCTCGCCGATCTCCTTCTGCATGAAGTAGTCGTGGCCGCCCTTCTCGGCGGCGGCAAGGTCCCAGGCGACGTGGAACGGCCGCGTGGTGGCGGGTGCCCCGTCGAACGTCGTGACCGTGTAGCCGCCCGCGCGCACCTCGACGACCTGGTCCTGGCCGAGCTCGACGGCCTCGCGGGTGTGCCCGATGAACGCGGCCACGTCCGAACCGAGGAACGTCTCGCCGTCACCGACCCCGATGACCAGCGGCGACGAACGCCGCGCGCCGACGACGACGCCCGGCTCGCCGGCATGTACCACCAGCAGCGTGAACGCGCCCGCCAGCCGGGCGACGACGTCGGTCAGCGCCGCCGCGAGCCCGCGCTCCGGCGCGTACGCCTCCTCCAGCAGGTGCGCGACGACCTCGGTGTCGGTGGCGCTGCGCAGGTCGTGGCCGCGGCTCTCGAGCTCGCCGCGCAGGGCCGCGTGGTTCTCGATGATCCCGTTGTGGACCACCGCCAGCGTGCCGGTGCAGTCGGTGTGCGGGTGGGCGTTCCCGTCGGTCGGGCCGCCGTGGGTCGCCCAGCGGGTGTGCCCCATGCCGGTCGTGCCGGGCATCGGCCCGGTCTCGCCCAGGAGCTTCTCCAGGTTCCGCAGCTCACCCGCCTTGCGGGCGGTACGCAGGACGCCGTCCGGCCCGACGATCGCGACCCCCGCGGAGTCGTAGCCGCGGTACTCCAGGCGCCGCAGGCCGTCGAGGCAGATGTCGAGAGCCTGCCTCGGGCCGACGTACCCGACGATGCCGCACACGCCGCCCACGGTAGTCGCCCGCAGCGCGCGAACGGGGCACGTCAGCCTGCCGGTGCGACCCGTCGGACGACGTCCGCCACGGCGGCGGCGCTCGCCTCGGCCTGCTCGTGGGTCGGGGCCTCGACCATCACCCGGACGATGGGTTCGGTCCCACTGGGCCGCAGCAGCACCCGGCCGTCCGCTCCCAGCTGCCGGTGGACGCGCTCGGCGGCGGCGACGACGTCGGGGTGGGTCGCCACTCGGCGGTCGGCCACCGGCACGTTCAGCAGTACCTGCGGCAGCCGGGTCATGACCGCGGCCAGGTCGGCGAGCGACGCCTGCGTCTCGGCCATCCGGCTCATGACCGCGAGGCCCGTCAGCAGGCCGTCGCCCGTGGTGGCCCGGTCGGCGAAGACCACGTGACCGGACTGCTCGCCGCCGAGGGCGGCGTCGCGCTCGCGCATCGCCTCGAGGACGTACCGGTCGCCGACCGCGGTCTGGACGACCGCGATCCCGGCCGCATCCATCGCCCGCGTGAAGCCGAGGTTGGTCATGACGGTGGTGACCACCGTGTCGCCGCGCAGGGCGCCCTGCTCGCGGAGCGCGAGCGCGCAGATGGCGAGGATCTCGTCGCCGTCGACGGTCTCACCGCGGGCGTCCACGGCGAGACAGCGGTCGGCATCCCCGTCGTGGGCGAGTCCGAGGTCCGCACCGGCCGCGAGCACCGCCGCCCGCAGCTGCTCCAGGTGGGTGGAGCCCACCCCGTCGTTGATGTTGAGGCCGTCCGGCTCGCAGCCGACCCGCTGGACCGACGCGCCGGCCTTCGCGTACACCTCCGGACCGATCGCGTGGGCGGCGCCGTGGGCCGCGTCGATGACGACCCGCAGCCCGCCCAGCGCCGCGGGAACGCTCCCGAGCAGATGAGTCGCGTACCGCTCCGCAGCGCCGTCCAGGACACGAACCCGGCCGACGCCGGCGCCGACCGGCCGGTCCCACTCCTCGCGCAGCCGCTCTTCGATCTCGTCCTCGACCGCGTCGGCCAGCTTGCGGCCGGCCGCGTCGAAGAACTTGATGCCGTTGTCCGGCATGGGGTTGTGCGAGGCCGAGATCATGACGCCGAGGTCGGCGCCGAGGTCGGCGGTGAGATACGCCACGGCGGGGGTCGGCACGATCCCGGCGAGCAGCACGTCGGTCCCGGCAGAAGTCAGCCCGGCGACGACTGCGGCCTCCAGCATCTCCCCGGACGCGCGCGGGTCACGGCCGACGACCGCGACCTGCCGGCCGCCACCGTTCCCGCGCAGGACCTGGGCGGCGCCCAGAGCGAGGGAGGTCGCAAGCAGGGGCGACAGGTCCGCGTTCGCCAGCCCGCGGACGCCGTCAGTGCCGAACAGACGGGGCACGCGTGCGGTCAGCGCTTGGAGTACTGCGGCGCCTTGCGGGCCTTCTTCAGGCCGTACTTCTTGCGCTCCTTGACCCGCGCGTCACGGGTGAGGAAGCCGGCCTGCTTGAGCGTGGCGCGGCTGTCGTCGAGGATCTCGGTGAGCGCCCGCGCGATGCCCAGCTGGAGCGCGCCGGCCTGCCCGGACACGCCGCCGCCGTGGATGAGCGCGATGACGTCGTAGGCCTCGCCGACCTCGAGCCGCACGAACGGGTCGCGGACCGCCTGCTGGTGGACCTTGTTCGGGAAGTAGTCCTCGAGCGTCCGGCCGTTGATCTTCCACTGGCCGGTGCCGGAGACGATGCGCACCCGCGCCACGGCCTCCTTGCGGCGGCCGACGGTACGGGCGAGGTCGGGGGCGGCGGGAGCGGCGCTGCTGGCCACGGTTCTCCTTCGGTTCGGGTGCCGCGGCGCTAGCGGGCGGCGGGCGCGAGCTGCGCGAGCTGGGTGATCTCGTACGGGACCGGCTTCTGCGCCTCGTGCGGGTGCGTCGGTCCGGCGTACACCTTGAGCTTGGAACCCATCCGGCGCCCCAGGCTGGTGTGCGGCAGCATGCCCTTGATCGCGCGCTCGACGACGAGCGTCGGGCGCGTCTCGAGCAGCTCCTCGTACGACCGGGAGGTGAGTCCGCCCGGGTAGCCCGAGTGACGGTGGTACATCGACTGCGCCTTCTTGTCGCCGGTCATCGCGACCTTGGCGGCGTTGACGACGACGACGAAGTCACCGGTGTCCAGGTGCGGCGCGTAGTAGGCCTTGTGCTTGCCGCGCAGCAGAGCGGCCGCGTGCGCGGCGAGCCGGCCGAGCACGACGTTCTCGGCGTCGATGACGTGCCAGGCGCGCGTGACATCGGACGGCTTGGGCTGGTAGGTGCGCACGGCTCTCTTCTGCGATCTGTCGGTGGGGTCGGGCGACGACGTCGAGCCCGTCCGGGCCGCGCGCCAGCAGCCAAGGCTACCACCCGCTCCGCGCTGCCGCGCCGGCGAGCGCTTGACCACGACGGCGCAGGTGAGGTTGACTTAAGTCCTCAGTCGGAACCCCGAGGGGACTGCCCACGTGTACGCCTGCGTTTGCCACGCCGTCACCGAGGATCAGGTGCGCTCGTGCTCCGAGCAGGGCCTGCGGCACGTGGTGAGCACCACCCGAGCGGGCTCCGGCTGCGGGTCGTGCGTGGCCCGGCTGCGCGGGCTGTGCGCCGAGCAGGCCGCAGTCGCGGCGGGACGGCTCGAGGACGCCACCTCCGCGGCGTGACACGTTCCCCGCGGGGAACGGGCTAAATTGCCTTCATGGACGGATCCCCCGAGGTCATCGCGCTGCTGAACGAGCAGCTGACCGCCGAGCTCACCGCCATCAACCAGTACTTCCTGCACGCGAAGATGCAGGAGCACTGGGGCTTCGTCCGCCTCGCCGCATGGACCCGGCGCGAGTCCATCGAGGAGATGGAGCACGCCGAGTCGATCACCAACCGGATCCTCATGCTGGGCGGGCTCCCGAACTACCAGCGGCTGTCCCCGATCAACGTCGGCGAGACCGTGCCACAGCAGCTGCGGGCAGACCTCACCCTGGAGTACGACGTGCTCCCCCGGCTGCGCTCGTCGGCGACGACCTGCCGTACCGGCGGCGACATCGTCTCCGCGCTGCTGTTCGAGTCGATCCTGCGGTCCGAGGAGGAGCACGTCGACCACCTCGAGACCGAGCTGCACCTGCTCGAGGCCCTCGGCGAGCCGCTCTACCTCGCCCAGCTGCGCGGCGACCCCGGCAGCGGGACCCCCGAACCCGCCTAGCCCGCCGTCCCGGCCCCCGGACGGAGCGGCAGCCGACGGCCCTCGTCCCACACCGGCTCCGGCGTCTCGCGTACCGAGCCGTCCGCGGCGACGAGCAGGAACCGGTCGAGCGACCGCGCGAACCAGCGGTCGTGGGTGACGGCGAGGACGGTGCCCTCGTACGCCTCGAGCCCCTCCTGCAGCGCCTCGGCCGAGGCGAGGTCCAGGTTGTCGGTCGGCTCGTCGAGCAGCAGCAGGGTGACGCCGGACAGCTCCAGCAGCAGGACCTGGAACCGGGCCTGCTGGCCGCCGGAGAGCACGTCGAACGGCTGGTCGGCGACGGCGTGCAGGGCGTAGCGACGCAGGGCGGCGATCGCCTTCCCGCGGTCGAGCCCGGCGCGCGGCCCGTCGCCGTGGTGCAGCACGTCCGCGAGGCTGCGGCCGGTGAGTTCGGGATGCTCGTGGGTCTGGGCGAACAGGCCGGGGACGACCCGCGCGCCCAGCCGCCAGCTACCGGTGTGCTCGACCGGCTGGCCCGCCAGCAGGCGCAGCAGGTGCGACTTGCCGCTGCCGTTGGCGCCGAGCAGGCCGACCCGCTCGCCGTAGAAGACCTCAAGGTCGAACGGTTCGACCAGCCGCGGGATCGCGAGCCGCTCGCAGGTGATCGCGCGGACGCCGGTCCGGCCGCCGCGCAGGCGCATCGTCACCGGGTCGGACGTCGGCGGGGGCGGCGGGGGTCCGTCCGCCTCGAAGCGCTCGAGCCGGGTGACCATCGCGTGGTACCGGCTGGCCATGTCCGGGCTCATCCGCGCCTGCTGGCGCAGCGTGAACACCAGCTGCCGGAGCCGCTCGTGCTCCTCGTCCCAGCGGCGCCGTAGCTCGTCCATCCGCGCGTGCCGCTCCGCCCGGGCCGCTGCCCAGGTGGCGAACCCTGCGCCGTGCACCCACGTGTCACGCCCCTCCAGGGTGACGACGCGGGTGGCGGTGCGCGCGAGCAGCTCGCGGTCGTGAGAGACGTACAGCACCGTCTTGCGGGTGGCGGCGAGCCGCTCCTCGAGCCAGGTCTTGCCGCGGACGTCGAGGTAGTTGTCCGGCTCGTCGAGCAGCAGCACCTCGTCGGGCCCGTCCAGCAGCGCCTCCAGGACCAGCCGCTTCTGCTCGCCACCGGACAGCTGACGTACGGGGCGGTGCTTCGCGATGTCGTACGGCTGGCCCAGTGCCTTGACGCAGGCCGTGTCGAATGCGACCTCCGCGTCGTAGCCGCCGGCGTCCGCGTAGTCCGCCAGCGCCTGCGCGTACCGCAGCTGCGTCGCCTCGTCGTCGGCGTCCATGAGCAGCAGCTCGACGGCGTCGATCTCGGCCGCGGCCGTGCGGACGGGTGGCGCGGACACCGACAGCAGCAGGTCGCGGACGGTCGAGTGGTCGCGCAGGCTGCCGACGAACTGCCGCATCACCCCCACCCCGCCCTGCGCGGTCACCGACCCGGACTGCACGGGCAGGTCGCCCGCGAGCAGCCGCAGCAGCGTCGTCTTGCCGCTGCCGTTGTCGCCGACCAGCGCCGTCACCGACCCGTCGGCGACCCGGAAGCTGACGTCGTCGAGCAGCACCCGCCCGTCGGGCAGGGCGTGGCTCAGGTGCCCGACCTCGAGGAACCCCACGGCGGGAGTGTTACCGCCAGCGGGCCTGCCGTCAGCCGGGTTACCGCTCTCAGCAGCGCAGGTCGGTGTCGAGCACGGCCGCGTCGGTCGACCCGTCCTGGACGAGTGACACGGTGCCGCCGGCGAACGGCGTGGTGCAGGACGCAACGAGCTGTGCAGGGGTCAGCCCCGCTTGCGCGTACCACTCGGGCAGCGACGAGAAGCCGGGCTGGCTCCCGACCAGTGCCGACCACGAGGCGGCGTTGGAGTAGAGGCCGACGCTGGTCGCGCCAGACTGGGTCAGGTAGGCGATCGCGCCCTCGATGACGAGCGCGTTCTGCGACGCGCTCTGGCTCTGTCCGGTCTCGTTCACGAAGTTCGTTCCGGTCCCGCCGGGCTCGATGTCGAGCCACCAGGGCACCGCGGCCGAGCCCGTGGGATCCACGTCGTTGGTCACGGCGTCCTCGGCCTGGTCCCAGCCGTAGTCGTACGCGCAGCCAGGGTCGGCGTCGTACGCCGTGGCCTGCCCGCCGGCACACGGCTGCGGCGCGTCGGGGAACGGCGTCGTGTAGTGCTGGCTGGCCGCGCCCTTGTCGGCGAGCGGCAGGTAGAACTCCTCGTCGCCGGCCGTGCGCGCCCAGGCCTCCTCGGCCGCGAGGCACGGGTTCGGGCCGCTGAACGCCAGGCCTCCGGCCGTGGGGTTGATGATGCCGAACGCCGCCGCGGTGGGCAGGGTCGTAGCCGTCGAAGACCCGCTGTCGCACTGGTACTCGGACACGTCGTACCCGGCCGGGCGGGCACTGAAGTATCCGGCGAGGTCGACCAGGTCGGTGACCGTGCCCTGGAGGTTGTGCAGGCGTACGTCACCGGACGGGGCCACTGCGACGGCCACCAGGTTCGGCGTGTCCCGGCCCTGGTCGACGTTGACATTGCTGACGTTGGGCACGGCCGACCCCGAGGACGGCGTCGGGTAGGCCCGCTCCACGGTGGACGTGGTCGCCCCGGCAGCGGTGAGGGTGAACAGGGCGGCCGCCGGGACCGAGCCGCCGCCGTCGACGGTGATGTCCGCGGTCTGCTGCGGTCCGAGCACCGTGGTGATGCGCGGCTGGTCGGACGTGCTGAACAGTGCACCCGTGGCCGTCGGCGAGTACCAGCCCTCGATGTCGGCGACCAGCCGTACCGTCCCGGCGTTGTTGTAGATCGTCAGTCCCTGCGGGCTGATGCGCACGGTGGCGAGCGCGGCGCGGGTGTCGCCCGGGGAGACGTTCAGCACCGAGGTCGTCGGGCGGGCGGTGTCCGCGGGGTAGGCGGACACGAACGTCGGGGCCGCTCCGCCCACCTCGGTGAGGTTGACGCTGACGGCGTCCGCGTTGGCCGGCACGTGCATCGTGGCGGGCGTGAGGGTCAGTGCCTCGCCGGGGCCGACCGACGTCGCCGTCGTCCCGATGCCGTACCCGGTGTCGAGCACACGGATCGGGCTCATCGGGACGTACACATCGGTGGCGGCCGCGTCGGTGGCGCTGTACCACCCGGCCACGTCGACGATCAGCCGGGCCGTTCCGGCGTGCACGTACAGGTCGACGACGCGAGTGCTGTCGAGCGCCACCGTCACGAGGTCGGCGGCATCCTCGCCGGGCAGCAGGTTGAGGTTGGACGCAAGCGGCCGCGGGGAGCCGTCGGGATAGGCGGTGACGTATGTGTCGGCGGTCGCCGCCGAGCCGGTGAGCGTGGCCACGACCGCGCACGCACCGGACGGGACGAGCGCGGACACGTCGACCGCCACGGGGGTCTGACCGACGCGGGCGTCGCCCGGGTCGTCGGAGTCGTAGACCCGGGTCGGCGCGAGCGGATGGAAGCGAGCGCCGGTGCAGCCGGGGGCGGTCGCGGCGCGGGCGGCTCTCGGTGCAGCCACGGGAGCCAGCAGCAGCGTGCCGAGCGCCAGCGCGAGCACGACGCTGAGCGCGCGACCGCGCCCGGCGCAGGGCCGACGACGGTGTGACATGCGGCGCACCCTACGGCCGGCCCGGCCCACTCGGGTACGCGTCGCGCCGGGCCCGGGTCGTCGCGGCCCGCACCGTGAGCTCCTCGGCATCGGGGTAGCGGACCTCGACCAGCGTGAGCCCGTGCGCCGGGGCGACGGCGATGTCGCTGCTGCGCTCCGCGGCGTCCAGCAGCGACGCCGGCCACGAGAGCGGGCGGCGACCCTCACCGACCGCCAGGAGAGCGCCGACGAGGCTGCGCACCATCGCCTGGCAGAACGCGTCCGCCCGGACCGTCGCGACGAGGACGCCCACGTCGTCGCGACGCCACGTGAACTCCTGCAGGTCGCGGATCGTCGTCGCGCCTTCGCGCCGCCGGCAGAAGGCGGCGAAGTCGTGCAGCCCGACGAGCGGCGCCGCGGCCGCGGCCAACGCGTCGTCGTCGAGGGGGCGCGGCCAGGCCAGGGTGTCTCGGCGGCGCACCGGGTCGGGTACGCGGTCGGTGACGCGGTAGGCGTACCGGCGCGAGAGCGCACCGAACCGGGCGTCGAAGCCGGGAGGTGCGTGGTGGACGCCGAGCGCCCGGACGTCCGACGGCAGGATCCCGTTCATCGCGCGGGCGGTGACGGCCTCGGGCCGGGTGACGTCGGCATGAGCCACCTGGCCGGTGGCGTGCACGCCGGCATCGGTGCGGCCTGCCACGACGAGCCGGACCGGGTGAGCGGTGAGGGTCTCCAGGGCCGACCGCACCAGTCCGGCAACGGTGCGACGGCCCGGCTGCTCGGCCCAGCCGGAGAACTCGCTGCCGTCGTAGGCGAGGTCCAGCCGAAGCCGGCTCACCTCGCCCATCGTCTACTCGGCCGGCTTCTCGTCCTCGCCGGGCTCATCCGCGGCCGCGGTCTCGGCAGCGGGCGCTTCGGCGACCGGCTCCCCGGCGACCGGCTCCTCGGCGACCGGCTCCTCGGCGACCGATTCCTCGGCGACCGGCTCGCCGGCGGCGGGCTCGTCCCCGACTGCCGGCGCGGCGACCGCCTCCGCGTCGTCGGTCGTCGTGGTCTCGAGCACGGCCTCGGCCGCATCCGGCGTGGCCGGCTCCCCGGCTGCGACGGCCTCGTCCGCGGCGCGCTCGGCTACGGCCGCCGCCGTCTCGCTCTCGCCGGCCAGCGCCTCGGCCGCCTCCGCCGTCGAGCCGGTCACGGCCGTGCGCTCGGTGTACGTACCGCGCCGGGCGCGCTCCGCCTCATTCACCGCCTGCTCGCCGAACGTCTGCGCCTCGACCAGCTCGATCACCGCCATCGGGGCGTTGTCGCCCTTGCGCGGGCCGATCTTGGTGATTCTCGTGTAGCCGCCGGGCCGCGTGGCGTACCGCGGGCCGATCTCCGCGAACAGCGTGTGGACCACGCTCTTGTCGCGGACGGTCTGCAGCACCTGCCGGCGCGCGTGCAGGTCACCCCGCTTGGCGAAGGTGATCAGCTTCTCGGCCACCGGGCGCAGTCTCTTCGCCTTGGCCGTCGTGGTGGTGATCCGCCCGTGCTCGAACAGCTGGGTCGCGAGGTTCGAGAGGATCAGCCGCTCGTGCGCGGGGCTGCCCCCGAGGCGGGCGCCCTTGGTCGGCGTCGGCATGTCGTCGTACTCCTGGTCGTCGGGTGGAACGTGGGTCGTGCCACGGGGGCCGGGGACGGGCTCCTGGCCCGCCCCCGGACTCCGTCAGAGCTGCTCGTCCTCCTGGAACGACGTGTCGTCGTCGCTGAACGACACGCCACTCGCGCTGTAGTTGCCCTCGCCGTACTCGTCGGCGTAGTCGGGGCTGTAGCTGCCGGCCGCCTGGCTCGGGTCGAAGCCCGGCGGGCTGTCCTTCAGCGCGAGGCCCATCTGCGCCAGCTTCAGCTTCACCTCGTCGATCGACTTGGAGCCGAAGTTGCGGATGTCGAGCAGGTCCGCCTCGCTGCGGCCGACCAGCTCGCCGACCAGGTGGATCCCCTCACGCTTGAGGCAGTTGTACGAACGGACCGTGAGGTCCATCTCCTCGATCGGCAGGGCCAGGTCGGCGGCGAGCTGCGCGTCGATCGGGGACGGGCCGATGTCCACGCCCTCGGCCTCGGCGTTGAGCTCCTGCGCCAGGCCGAACAGCCCGACCAGGGTCTTGCCGGCGGACGCCATCGCGTCGCGCGGCGTGATCGACGGCTTGGTCTCGACGTCGACGACGAGCCGGTCGAAGTCGGTGCGCTGCTCGACGCGGGTGGCCTCCACCTTGTACGTGACCTTCAGCACCGGCGAGTAGATCGAGTCGACGGGGATCCGGCCGATCTCCTGACCGATCTGCTTGTTCTGGACGGCGGAGACGTACCCGCGGCCGCGCTCGACGGTGAACTCGATCTCGATCTTGCCCTTGCCGTTCAGGGTCGCAATCGACAGGTCGGGGTTGTGCACCTCGACGCCGGCGGGCGGCGCGATGTCGCCGGCGGTGACGGCCCCGGGACCCTGCTTGCGCAGGTACATGACCGTCGGCTCGTCGTTCTCGCTCGAGACGACCAGCTCCTTCAGGTTCAAGATCAGGTCGGTGACGTCCTCCTTCACGCCCGGGACGGTCGTGAACTCGTGCAGCACACCGTCGATGCGGATGCTGGTGACGGCGGCGCCGGGGATGGACGACAGGAGGGTGCGGCGCAGGGAGTTGCCGAGGGTGTAGCCGAAGCCCGGCTCGAGCGGCTCGATGACGAACCGCGAACGGTGGTCGTCGACCGGCTCCTCGGTGAGCGTGGGGCGCTGTGCGATGAGCAAGGTGGTGCCTTTCGGTGTCGTGGGCGACCGCTATATGACGCCCGGACGGGACGGCCGATCGCAGACCGGCCAGGCCTTACTTGGAGTAGAACTCGACGATCAGCTGCTCCTGGACCAGCGTGTCGATCGCGCCGCGCTCCGGCAGCGAGTGCACGAGCGCGCGCATCTGGTTGGGGAGCACCTCGATCCACGCCGGCGAAGTCCGGTCGCCGTGCAGCTCCCGCGCGATGACGAACGGGGTGAGGTCGCGCGACTTCTCGCGGATCTCGACGATGTCGTGCTCGGACACGCGGTAGGAGGGGATGTCCACCTTCTTGCCGTTCACGGTCACGTGCCCGTGGCGGACGACCTGCCGGGCGGCGTCCCGGCTCGGCGCGAACTGCGCGCGGTACACGACGTTGTCCAGGCGGGACTCGAGGATCCGCAGCATGTTCTCGCCGGTCTTGCCGGCCTGCCGGTTGGCCTCGTCGTAGTAGCTGCGGAACTGCTTCTCGAGCACGCCGTAGATGCGGGCCGCCTTCTGCTTCTCCCGCAGCTGCAACTGGTACTCGCTGTCCTTGGTGCGACCGCGACCGTGCTCACCCGGTGGGTACGGGCGGATCTCGATCGGGCACTTCGAGGACGCGCACTTGCTGCCCTTGAGGAACAGCTTGGTCTTCTCTCGGCGGCACCGCTTGCAGTCCGCCCCGGTGTATCGAGCCATCTCTCTCTTCCTGGTGTACGAGGGGCGGTCAGACGCGGCGGCGCTTGGGCGGCCGGCAACCGTTGTGTGGGCTGGGGGTCACGTCGCTGATCACGCCGACCTCGAGGCCGGCCGCCTGCAGCGAGCGGATCGCCGTCTCGCGGCCCGAACCGGGGCCCTTCACGAAGACGTCGACCTTGCGCATGCCGTGCTCCTGAGCCTTGCGGGCCGCCGACTCGGCGGCCATCTGGGCGGCGAACGGCGTGGACTTGCGCGACCCCTTGAAACCGACGTGGCCGGCGGAGGCCCAACTGATGACCGCGCCGTTCGGGTCGGTGATGGACACGATCGTGTTGTTGAACGTCGACTTGATGTGCGCGTGGCCGTGCGCGACGTTCTTCTTCTCGCGGCGGCGGACCTTCTTGGCGCCGGTGGTGCGGCTCTTGGGGGGCATTACTTCTTCCCAACCTTCTTCTTGCCGGCGACCGTCTTCTTCGGGCCCTTACGCGTACGTGCGTTGGTGTGGGTTCGCTGCCCGTGCACCGGCAGGCCGCGGCGGTGCCGGATGCCCTGGTAGCACTGGATCTCGATCTTGCGGCGGATGTCCTGGGCCACCTCGCGGCGCAGGTCTCCCTCGACCTTGAGGTTCGCGTCGATGTAGTCGCGCAGCTTGACGAGGTCCTCGTCGGACACGTCCTTGCTGCGCAGATCCGGGCTCACGCCGGTCGCCGCGAGGATCTCCTTCGCGCGGGTCCGGCCGACCCCGTAGATGTAGGTGAGCGCGATCTCCATGCGCTTCTCGCGCGGGAGGTCGACGCCGACGAGTCGGGCCATCGGGCGGGTGCTTCCCTTCGTATGCGGAGGTCTGGGCCGGTCCCGCCCGCACCCGCCCGGGTGCGGCCCCGGCCTCCGTCCGGGGGTGGCCCGCCGGTGATCGGTGAGATCGCGGCGGTGGGACCTGCTGAGCGAACCGGGGCGTGACCGCCCCGGAGGTGGTTAGCCCTGGCGCTGCTTGTGCCGGGGCGAGGACGAGCAGATCACCATGACGCGGCCGTGGCGGCGGATCACCCGGCACTTGTCACAGATCGGCTTGACACTCGGCTTGACCTTCACTGCTCCTGCTCTTCCTGTGCATCCGGCGACGGGTCGCCGGGGGGCTACTTGTAGCGGTAGACGATGCGGCCACGGGTCAGGTCGTACGGGCTGAGCTCGACGACCACACGGTCCCCCGGCAGGATCCGGATGTAGTGCATCCGCATCTTCCCGGAGATGTGCGCGAGGACGCGGTGGCCGTTCTGCAGCTCCACGCGGAACATCGCGTTCGGGAGCGGCTCGACGACCGAGCCCTCGATCTCGATAGCCCCGTCCTTCTTGGCCATGTCCTCCGCGTCTCCACCCCGCGCCGAAGGCGGGAGCATGTCTGGTCTGGTTCCGGTCGTACTGACGTCTCGCTGATGGGGACGGCGCCGCACCCAGGCGCCGCGGGCAATGAACCGGACGCGGCGGGAGGCACCACGAGACTGACCCACGAGGTGGGCCGCAGACCAGTGTACGGCAGGTCGCGCGCCGCGCCAAAGGCGGGCAGCGCACGAGGGGGCCGATCCCCCTCCAGGGCGAGCTTCTGCGCCCCGGCGCGGGGTGTCGCGGGCAGAAGGTCGCCCGAGGCCGCGCTCAGGCGTGCGCGAGGACGCCCATCTCGGCGAGCCGCGCGGCGCCGCCGTCGGGCGCGGTGAGCACCCACGGACCGTCGTCGGTGAGCGTGAACGTGTGCTCGAAGTGTGCGGACACCGAACCGTCGGCCGTCACCACGGTCCAGCCGTCCGGCAGCTCCCGCGTCTCGTGGCGCCCCATGTTGATCATCGGCTCGATGGCGAGCGCGAGCCCCTTCACGAGCTTCGGCCCCCGCCCCGGCCGCCCGTAGTTGAGCACGTGCGGGTCCTGGTGCATCTCGGTGCCGATGCCGTGCCCCCCGTACCCCTCGACGATCCCGTAGCCGTACGGGTCGACGTGCGCCTCCACGGCGTGGCTGATGTCCGAGAGCCGTCCGCCCAGCCGGGCCGCGGCCATGCCCCGCCACAGCGACTGCTCGCAGACGTCGAGCAGCTGCTGCGCCTCGGGGTCGATCGCCCCGCACGGCACGGTCACGGCCGCGTCGCCGTGCCAGCCGTCGACAATCGCGCCGTAGTCGATCGAGACCACGTCCCCCTCGCGCAGCCGCCGCGACGGCTTGGGGATGCCGTGGACGATCTCGTCGTTCACGGACGCGCAGATCACCGCGGGGAACGTGCCGTGGTAGTTCAGGAACGAGGACACCGCGCCGTGGCGCGCCAGCACCTCGCGGCCGATCGCATCCAGGTCGGCCGTGCTGACACCGGGTGCCACCGCGGCGCTCATCTCGGCCAGACCCTCGGCCACGACCAGGCCGGCCACCCGCATCTTCTCGATCTCGGCGGGCGTCTTGATCTGGATCATCGGGCGGTACGTCCTTCGCAGCGGTTGACCTAGAGGCTAACGCCCCGGTCAGCTGCCGAACCGGTGGAGGGCGTCGAGCGCCCGCTCGGTGACGTCGTCGACCGGGCCGGTGGCGTCCAGGCCCACGAGCACGCCCCGCTCGGCGTAGAACGCCACCAGCGGCGCCGTCTGCTCGGCGTACACGTCCAGCCGGTGCCGGATCGTCTCCTCGCGGTCGTCGTCGCGCTGGTAGAGCTCTCCGCCGTCCACGTCGCAGATGCCCTCGACGGCCGGCGGGTCGAAGTCGACGTGCCAGACCCGGTTGCAGGTCCGGCAGGTGCGGCGGCCGGACAAGCGGCGGACGACCTCGTCGTCGTCCACGACGAGCTCCAGCACCACGTCGAGCGGCTCGTACCCGTGGTCGCGCAGGATCTCGTCCAGGACGCGCGCCTGCGGCACGGTCCGGGGGAAGCCGTCGAGCAGGAACCCCTTCGCAGCGTCCTCCTCGCCGAGCCGGTCGCGGACCATCTCGACGGTGACCTCGTCGGGTACCAGGTCGCCCTTGTCCATGTACGCCTTGGCCTCGAGACCGAGCTCGGTGCCCCGGCTGACGTTGGCCCGGAAGATGTCGCCGGTGGAGATCTTGGGCACGTTCCGTTCGGCGGCGATGAACTGGGCCTGCGTGCCCTTCCCCGCGCCCGGCGGACCCAGCAAGACCAGGCGCACTACCGGAGGAAGCCCTCGTAGTTGCGCAACAGCAACTGACTCTCCACCTGCTTGACGAACTCCAGCCCCACGCCGACGAGGATGAGCACGGTGACGCCGGCGAACGGGAACTGCTGTTGCTTGGTGAGACCGAGGACGAGGAACTGGATCGAGCAGATCGCGCCGAGGAAGACCGACCCCGGCAGGGTGATCCGCGACAGCACGAAGTCGAGGAACTCGGCGGTCGGACGCCCGGGGCGGATGCCGGGGATGAAGCCGCCGTACTTCTTCATGTTGTCCGCCTGCTCCACCGGGTTGAACGTGATGGCGACGTAGAAGTACGTGAAGAAGATGATCAGTACGAAGTAGACCAGGATGTACAGGCCGTTGTCCTGCTTGGCCAGGTACTTGCCGTAGAAGTTCTGGAACGACTGGTTGGTCCAGACCTGGGCCAGCAGCGCCGGCAGCTGCAGGAGCGACGCGGCGAAAATGACCGGGATGACGCCCGCCTGGTTGATCTTCAGCGGAATGTAGGTCGACGTGCCACCCAGCACCCGGCGCCCCACCATGCGCTTGGCGTACTGGACGGGAATGCGCCGGTCGGCCTGCTGGACGAACACCACCGCGACGACGATCGCGAGGCCGACCAGCAGCAGCACCGCGGACGTCAGCCCGCCGGCGGCCTGGTAGATGCCGCTCCCCTGGGACGGCACCCGCGCGGCGATCGAGGTGAAGATCAGCAGCGACATGCCGTTACCGATGCCGCGGTTCGTGATGAGCTCGCCCAGCCACATGATCACCGCGGTGCCCGCCGTCAGCGTGACGACCAGGACCGAGATCGCGAAGATGGACGTGTTCGGGATGATCGGCGACGGGCAGTTCGGCAGCAGCCGCCCGGAGCGGGCCAGCGCGACGATGCCGGTCGACTGGAGCACCGCCAGCGCGACGGTCAGGTAGCGCGTGTACTGGGTGATCTTCGCCTCACCCGACTGGCCCTCGTCCTTGAGCCGTTCCAGCCGCGGGATCACCACGCCCAGAAGCTGCATGATGATCGAGCTGGTGATGTACGGCATGATGCCGAGCGCGAACACCGACAGCTGCAGCAGCGCGCCGCCGCTGAACAGGTTGACGATCTCGTACGCCGCGTTGCCCTGGGTGTTGCCGAGGCAGGCATGGATGGCCTTGGTCGACACGCCCGGGCCCTGCACGACGCTGCCGAGCCGGAAGACGGCGATCGCCATCAGCGTGAACAGCAGCTTGTTGCGCAGGTCCGGGGTTCGGAACGCCCGGGTGAACGCGGTCAGCACGAGGATCCTCCTGAGCCACCCGGCGGGCGACGAGCAGACGTGCGGACGGGGTCCGCGGGGCGATCGAGAGCGGGTGGCGCGACGGTGCCGGACCGACCTCCGCCGAGGGCAGCAACCGGGCAGCCGAGGGCGCCGGTCACCAACCGCAGCGGCCGTCGTCCCACGGTCCGAAGCCGTCGAGCGACTCTAACAGTCGGGCGCGGGCGAAAGTCGGGTCAGACGGCGCTCAGAGCTCGGTCGCCGAGCCCCCCGCAGCCGCGATCTTCTCCTTGGCGCTGGCCGAGAACCGGTGGGCACGCACCTGGAGCGTCACGCCGCCGAGGTCGCCGGACCCGAGCACCTTCACCGGCTCCCCCTTGCGCACCGCGCCGGCGGCCACGAGGTCGTCGACGCCCACCGCACCACCCTGCGGGAACAGAGCGGCGAGCCGGTCGAGGTTGACGACCTGGTACTCGGTGCGGAAGTGGTTGGTGAACCCCTTCAGCTTCGGCAGCCGCATGTGCAGCGGCGTCTGGCCGCCCTCGAAGGACGCCGACACCTGGGTACGGGCCTTGCTGCCCTTCGTGCCCCGGCCGGCCGTCTTGCCCTTGGACGCCTCACCGCGCCCGACCCGGGTCTTCGCGGTCTTGGCGCCCGGCGCCGGACGCAGGTGATGGACCTTGAGCCCACCCTCGCGGGGACCGCGCCGCGCCGCGGGGCGCGTCTCGTCGGCCGGCATCTACTCCACCTCCTCGACGGTCACCAGGTGGTTGACCGTGTTCACCATCCCGCGGATCTCGGGACGGTCCTCCTGCACGACCGTGTCGTGCATGCGCTTCAGGCCGAGCGTGCGCAGGGTCGCGCGCTGGCCGCGCGTCCCGCCGATGCCCGAGCGAACCTGGGTGACCTTGAGCCGCGCCATGTCAGACACCCGCCCCGGCGGTACGGGCCCGCAGCAGAGCCGCCGGGGCCACGTCCTCGAGCGGCAGGCCGCGCCGGGCGGCCACCTCCTCGGGACGGACCAGGCCCTGGAGGGCGGCCACGGTGGCGTGCACGATGTTGATCGGGTTCGACGAGCCGAGTGACTTCGACAGCACGTCGTGGATGCCGGCGCACTCCAGCACGGCGCGGACGGGACCGCCCGCGATGACACCCGTACCGGGGCTGGCCGGGCGCAGCAGCACCACGCCGGCCGCCTTCTCGCCCGTGATCGGGTGCGGGATCGTCCCGCCGATGCGCGGCACCTTGAAGAAGTGCTTCTTGGCCTCCTCCACGCCCTTGGCGATGGCGGCGGGCACCTCCTTGGCCTTGCCGTAGCCGACGCCGACGCTGCCGTCGCCGTCGCCGACGACGACGAGAGCGGTGAAGCTGAAGCGCCGACCACCCTTGACGACCTTGGCCACCCGGTTGATGGCGACGACCCGCTCCAGGTAGGCGGCCTTGTCCGGAGCCTGCCCGCCGCGCGCGCCGTCGCGGCCACGGCGGTCGCCACCGGCGCCGCCTCCGCGTCGCTGGGGTCCTGGCATCAGACGTTCCTCTCGATCGGGTGCGTGCTCATCAAAACTCCAGACCGCCGGCGCGGGCAGCGTCGGCGAGCGCCGCGATCCGGCCGGTGTAGGTGTTGCCGCCGCGGTCGAACACGACCTTGTCGATGCCCGCGGCCTTCGCCCGCTCGGCGACGAGGCTGCCCACCAGGCCGGCCTTGGCCTTCTTGTCCCCCAGCCCCTCCTTGCCCCGGATCGAGGCGTCGAGGGTCGAGGCCGAGACGAGCGTACGGCCCACGGTGTCGTCCACCACCTGCACGTGGATGTGCCGCGAGCTGCGGTTCACCACGAGGCGCGGACGGGCGGCCGTGCCGGTCACCCGCTTGCGCAGCCGGAAGTGGCGACGGGCCTTGCTGGTCCGGCGGGCTGCGGAGGGTGCGTTCCTGTTGTGCATCACTTACCTGTCTTCCCGACCTTGCGGCGGATGACCTCGCCGGCGTACCGCACGCCCTTGCCCTTGTACGGGTCGGGCTTGCGCAGCTTGCGGATGTTGGCAGCGACCTCGCCGACCAGCTGCTTGTCGATGCCGGTGACGGTCAGCCGCGTGGGACTCTCCACCGTGAACGAGATGCCCTCCGGCGCCGGCACCGGCACCGGGTGGCTGTACCCCAGCGCGAACTCCAGGTCCTTGCCTCGCGCCTGGACGCGGTAGCCGACGCCGACGATCTCGAGCGTCTTGGAGTAGCCGTCGGTGACGCCGGTGACCATGTTGGCGACGAGGGACCGGGTGAGACCGTGCAGGGCGCGGTTGCGGCGCTCGTCGTCGGGGCGAGCCACCGTGAGCACGCCCTCGCCCTGCTCGACGATGATGGGCTCGGCAACCGTGTGCGAGAGCGTGCCCTTGGGCCCCTTCACCGTGACCTCGGGGCCGGAGATCGTGACGTCGACCCCGGCGGGAACCGGGATCGGCAGGCGACCGATGCGCGACATGGTGGCCTCCTAGTAGACGTAGGCGAGGACTTCCCCGCCTACGCCCTGCTTGGCGGCCTGCTTGTCGGTCAGCAGCCCGGTGGAGGTGGAGATGATCGCCACGCCGAGGCCGCCGAGGACCTTCGGCAGGTTCGTGGACTTCGCGTACACGCGCAGGCCCGGCTTGGAGATCCGTTTGATGCCGGCGATGGTCCGCTCGCGGTTGGGGCCGTACTTGAGCTCGATCACGAGCTCCTTGCCCTTCTCGCCGTCCTGGACGCGCCAGCCGGAGATGTAGCCCTCACGTTCGAGGATCTCGGCGATGTGGGTCTTGATCCGCGACGAAGGCATGACGGCGGTCTCGTGGTAGGCGTGGTTCGCGTTCCGAAGCCGCGTCAACATGTCGGCGATCGGGTCGGTCATGGTCATGGTGAAGGCCGGAGCCTTTCCCGCCGGGGTTCCCTGTCCGGGCCTACGGCGAAGAGTGGGTTACTGGAGGGGACGATGAACGTGGCGTTCACCAGGACGATTTCGTGATGCCCGGCAGCTCGCCCGCGTGGGCCATCTCCCGAAAACAGATGCGGCACAGGCCGAATGCCCGGTAGACCGCACGGGGACGGCCGCACCGCTGGCACCGGGTATAGCCGCGAACCTTGAACTTCTGCTTGCCGGCAGCCTTGTTCTTGAGGGCGGTCTTGGCCATCTGTCAGCTCTCCTTGAACGGGAAGCCGAGCTGGCGCAGCAGCGCCCGGCCCTCGTCGTCTGTCGTCGCGGTGGTGACCACCGTGATGTCCATGCCGCGGGTGCGGTCGATGGCGTCGGGGTCGATCTCGTGGAACACGGACTGCTCGGTCAACCCGAAGGTGTAGTTGCCCCGCCCGTCGAACTGCTTCGGGGACAGCCCGCGGAAGTCGCGGATGCGGGGCAGCGCGATCGAGACGAGCCGGTCGAGGAACTCCCACATGCGGTCGCCGCGCAGGGTGACCTTGGCGCCGATGGGCTGGCCCTCGCGCAGCTTGAACTGGGCGATCGAGAGCGTGGCACGACGCAACTGTGGCTTCTGGCCGGTGATCGCCGCGAGGTCGCGGAGCGCACCGTCGATGAGCTTGGCGTCGCGCGCGGCCTCGCCGACGCCCATGTTGACGACGACCTTCGTCACACCCGGAACCTGCATCGGGTTGCCGTAGGCGAACTCGCTGGTCAGAGCCGCGCGGATCTCGTCGCGGTACCGCGCCTTCAGCCGGGGCTGCGGGCGCGCTTCGGTCGTGGTGGCGGTCATGTCAGACGTCCTTGTCGCACTTCTTGCAGACCCGTACGGAACGGCCTGCGTCGTCCTTGCGGTGACCGGTCCGGGTGACCTTCCCGCACTCCGGGCAAACCAGCTGCACGTTGCTCACGTGCACCGGCGCCTCCTGCGTGACGATGCCGCCCTCCTGCGCACCGCGCGAGGTCGTGCTCACGCGGGTGTGCCGCTTGACCCGGTTCACGCCCTCGACCAGCACCTTGTCCCGGTCCGGAAGGGCCGTGATGATCTTGCCCTTCAGACCCCGGTCCTTACCGGTGATCACCTGGACGGTGTCGCCCTTCTTGACGTGCAGCGACTTCGGCATGGCTACAGCACCTCCGGGGCCAGCGAGATGATCCGCATGAACCGCTTGTCGCGCAGCTCGCGACCGACCGGCCCGAAGATGCGGGTGCCGCGGGGGTCGCCCCCGTCCCGGATCAGGACGGCCGCGTTCTCGTCGAAGCGGATGTACGACCCGTCCGGCCGGCGCTTCTCCTTCGTCACGCGGACCACGACCGCCTTCACGACGTCACCGCGCTTCACGCCGGCGCCCGGAATGGCGTCCTTGACGGTGCACACGATGACGTCACCGATAGAGGCGTAGCGCCGTCCGCTGCCGCCGAGCACGCGGATGCACAAGAGCTCCTTGGCACCGGTGTTGTCGGCGGCGCGTAGCCGCGACTCCTGCTGGATCACGTCGGTCTCCTCGTTCTGCCAGCCCGGGGGCTGGGTCCTGCGTCGTCGGCCGGGTCAGGCGACCTGGCCACGTCTGTGAGCGGGTACGGCGGGGCTACTTGGCCTTCTCCAGGACGCGGACGACCCGCCAGCGCTTGGTGGCCGACAGTGGTCGCGTCTCCATGATCTGGACGCGGTCACCGACGCCGCAGGCGTTGGCCTCGTCGTGCGCCTTCAAGCGGTTGGTGCGCCGCATCGTCTTGGCGTAACGGGGGTGCTGGACCCGGTTCTCCACGGCGACCACGACGGTCTTGTCCATCGTGTCGCTGACCACGAGACCCTCGCGGACCTTGCGGAAGTTGCGCTGCGTGCCGGGCACAGCGGTCGGTGTCTCGGTCATGCGCTCTCCCCGGTCGTGGCCGGCGCGTCGGTGACCGGCGCGGCGGCATAGGTGATGCCGAGCTCACGCTCGCGCATCACGGTGTAGATGCGGGCGATGTTGTGGCGGACCACCCGCAGCCGACGGTTGTTGTCCAGCTGGCCCGTTGCCGCCTGGAAGCGGAGGTTGAACAGCTCCTCCTTCGCCTCCCGCAACCGGTTCAGCAGCTCGTCGTCGGCGAGCTCGCGGACCTCGGCTCCCTGGCTCACAGTCGCCATCACTCACCCTCCCGGCGGACGAACTTGCACTTCATCGGGAGCTTGTGCATCGCCAGCCGCAGGGCCTCACGAGCAATCGGCTCCGGGACACCGGCGAGCTCGAACATGACCCGGCCCGGCTTCACGTTGGCGATCCACCACTCCGGCGAGCCCTTGCCCGAGCCCATGCGGGTCTCGGCCGGCTTCTTGGTGAGCGGGCGGTCCGGATAGATGTTGATCCAGACCTTGCCCCCCCGCTTGATATGCCGGGTCATGGCGATTCGGGCGGACTCGATCTGGCGGTTGGTGACGTACGCCGGCTCCAGGGCCTGGATGCCGTACTCGCCGAAGGCCACGGCGGTGCCACCCTTGGCAGCGCCACGCCGGGTGGGGTGGTGCTGCTTGCGGTGCTTGACCTTGCGCGGGATCAGCATGCTCAGGACTCCTGGTCGGACGGCTCGGGGGCGGGCGCCACGGCCTGCTCCGGGTGCTCGGCCGCGGCCACCGCTTCGGCGCTCGTGTCGGTCGTCGCCGCGGGTACGGGCTCCGCAGCCGGCGTCTCCGGAGCGGCGGCCACCGGCTCCGCGGACTCGGCGGCGGCCGGCTCCGCGGCTGCCACCGGCTCGGCGGGCGGCTCGCTCGGGTTGAGTGCCTCGCGCCCGGCCTCGGTGCCGGCCGCAGTCGTGCCGGTCGACCCCGACCGCGGGCCGCGGCGGGGTCCGCGGTTGCGCTGGGCGGCGCGCAGCGCGGCCTCGGCGGCCTCCCGCTCGGCGCGGCTCTGCACCACGTCGCCCTTGTAGATCCACACCTTGACGCCGATGCGCCCGAAGGTGGTCCGCGCCTCGTACAGGCCGTAGTCGATGTCGGCCCGCAGCGTGTGCAGCGGCACGCGACCCTCGCGGTAGAACTCCGACCGCGACATCTCGGCGCCGCCGAGGCGGCCGGAGCACTGCACGCGGATTCCCTTGACCTGCGGGGACTTCATCGCCGACTGGATGGACTTGCGCATGGCCCGCCGGAAGTTGACGCGGTTGGTCAGCTGCTCGGCCACGCCCTGCGCGACGAGCTGCGCGTCCGACTCGGGCGACTTGACCTCGAGGATGTTCAGCTGCACCTGCTTGGCCGTCAGCTTCTCCAGCTCGCCGCGGATGCGGTCGGCCTCCGCGCCGCGGCGGCCGATGACGATGCCGGGCCGTGCGGTGTGGATGTCGACGCGCACCCGGTCGCGGGTCCGCTCGATCTCGACCTTGCTGATGCCCGCGCGCTCCATGCCGGTGGACATGAGCTTGCGGATCTTGACGTCCTCGCCGACGTATTCGGCGTAGCTCTTGTCGGCGTACCAGCGCGACGTGAAGTCGGTGGTGGTGCCCAGCCGGAACCCGTGCGGGTTGACCTTCTGTCCCACTATCGGGTCCCTTCTGCGTCCGGCGCCGACACGACGACGGTGATGTGGCTGCTGCGCTTGCGGATGCGGTAGGCGCGGCCCTGGGCTCGCGGGCGGAAGCGCTTGGCGGTCGGGCCTTCGTCCACCCAGGCCTCGCTGACGACGAGCCCATCGCGCGGCAGCTGCTCGTTGTGCGTCGCGTTCGCCGCCGCCGACGCGACCACCTTGTAGACGTCGCGGGCGGCATCCTGCGGCGCGAAGCGCAGCAGCGTGAGGGCCTCCTCGACCGGCAGGCCGCGTACCAGGTCCACCACACGGCGGGCCTTCATCGGCGTGACGGCGACGTACCGGGCCGTTGCCCGCGCGTCGTGCGGAACGACCAGGTCGAGGGCCGGATCGAGGTCAGCCACGGCGCGCCCTCCGGTCGTCCTTCACGTGCCCCCGGAAGGTGCGCGTGGGGGCGAACTCGCCGAGCTTGTGCCCGACCATGCCCTCGGTCACGAACACGGGGATGTGCTTGCGGCCGTCGTGCACGGCCAGCGTGTGGCCGAGCATGTCCGGGATGATCGTGGAGCGGCGGCTCCACGTCTTGATGACCTGCTTGGTGCCCTTCTCGTTCTGGGCGTCCACCTTCGCGAGCAGGTGGTCGTCGACGAACGGGCCCTTCTTCAGACTGCGTGGCATCTTCCTGATCCCTCAGCGCTTCTTGCCGGTACGGCGACGGCGAACGATCATGGCGTCACTGGCCTTGCGGCGACGCGTGCGGCCCTCGGGCTTGCCCTTCGGGTTGACCGGGTGCCGGCCGCCGGAGGTCTTGCCCTCGCCACCACCGTGCGGGTGGTCGACCGGGTTCATGGCGACGCCACGGACGGACGGGCGCTTGCCCTTCCACCGCATGCGGCCGGCCTTGCCCCAGTTGATGTTGCTCTGCTCGGCGTTGCCGACCTCGCCGACCGTCGCGCGGCAGCGGACGTCGACGTTGCGGACCTCGCCGGACGGCATCCGCAGCTGCGCGTACGGCCCGTCCTTGGCCACGAGCTGCACGGACGCGCCGGCCGACCGGGCGATCTTCGCGCCGCCACCGGGACGCAGCTCGATGGCGTGCACCGTCGTACCGGTCGGGATGTTGCGCAACGGCAGGTTGTTGCCGGGCTTGATGTCGGCGCGGGCACCGGACTCGATGCGGTCACCCTGCTGCACCCGGGTGGGAGCCAGGATGTAGCGCTTCTCGCCGTCGGCGTAGTGCAGCAGCGCGATCCGCGCGGTGCGGTTGGGGTCGTACTCGATGTGCGCGACCTTGGCCGGGACGCCGTCCTTGTCGGCACGCCGGAAGTCGATCACGCGGTACGCGCGCTTGTGGCCACCGCCCTGGTGGCGCGCCGTGACCCGGCCGTGCACGTTGCGGCCGCCCTTGCTGTGCAGCGGCCGGACGAGCGACTTCTCCGGCTCGGTGCGGGTGACCTCGACGAAGTCGGCCACGCTCGAGCCGCGCCGGCCCGGTGTCGTCGGCTTGTACTTGCGGATGCCCATGCTCTCGTTCCCTTGGTCGTGTCCCTCGGTGTCCGGCGCCTAGGCGCCGGGCCCTCCGAAGAGCTCGATGGTGTCGCCGGGCTTGAGGCTCACGATCGCCCGCTTGGTGTTCTTGCGGTGGCCGAAGCCGTACCGGGTGCGCTTGCGCTTGCCCTGACGGTTCAGCGTGTTCACGTCCAGCACCGTGACCGAGAAGATCTGCTCGATCGCGATCTTGATCTGCGTCTTGTTCGCGTCCGGACGCACGACGAACGTGTACTTGTTCTCCTCGAGCAGGCCGTAGCTCTTCTCGCTGATGACCGGCTTCACGATGACGTCACGCGGGTCGGCGATCACTGCGGCTCCTCGGTGTCCGTGGCGTCGACTGTGGCGTCGGCTGTGGCATCGGCATCGGCATCGGCAGCGGGCTCGGCCGGTGCCGCCGCGAGCGTCTCGACCGCGTCGGCGAGCTGCTCGACCTCGGCCTGGCGGCCGGCCTGGGACGGGACGGCGTCGTTGCTCGCCGGGCGGCCGCCGCGAGCGGGGCCGGTGACGAACGCGGCGAGCGCGCCCTCGGTGAACACGACGTCGTCGGATACGAGCACGTCGTAGGTGTTGAGCTGGCCGGGGTCGAGCAGGTGCACCGTCGGCACGTTGCGCAGGCTCTTCCACAGCACCTGGTCGTGATGTTCGGCGACCACCAGCACGTGCCGCGACGAGCAGACCCGCGCGAGGTGCGCGACGGCGGTCTTGGTCGACGGCATCTCGCCCTCGACCAGGCCGGCAACCACGTGCACCTTGCCGCCGCGGGCCCGGTCGGACAGCGCGCCGCGCAGGGCAGCCGCCTTCATCTTCTTGGGCGTGCGCTGCTCG
Organism: Mycobacteriales bacterium; assembly: GCA_036379355.1. Lineage (GTDB taxonomy): Bacteria > Actinomycetota > Actinomycetes > Mycobacteriales > CAJCIY01 > CAJCIY01. Next base: position 46,444 of record DASVGV010000118.1, read on the forward strand.
TAGCTGCGCGGCACGGGACCGTGCACGATGCCGCCACCGGTGAACTGCGGCGCGCGGGTCGATCCTTGCCGGGCACGGCCGGTGCCCTTCTGGCGGTAGGGCTTGCGGCCACCGCCGGACACCTCGCCGCGGGTCTTGGTCTTGGCGGTGCCCTGTCGGGCGGCGGCCAACTGGGCCACGACGACCTGATGGATCAGCGGGATGTTGGTCTTCGCGTCGAAGATCTCCGCGGGGAGCTCGACGCTGCGGCTGAGGTCGCCCACGGGCGAGGAGACGGTGACGGTCAGGCTCATGCCGCACCGACCTTCCCGGCCGCGTTCGCGGCGCCGCCCTTGGCGGCCGAGCGCACCAGGATGAGAGCGCCCTTCGGGCCCGGAACGCTGCCCTTGATGAGCAGGAGGCCGCGCTCGGCGTCGACCGCGTGGACGGTGAGGTTCTGCGTCGTCACCGTGAGGTTGCCGTGGCGGCCGGCCATCCGCAGGCCCTTGAACACGCGACCCGGCGTGGCGCAGGCGCCGATGGACCCGGGGGCGCGGTGCTTGCGCTGGACGCCGTGCCCGGCGCCGAGCCCGCGGAAGTTGTGGCGCTTCATGACGCCCGCCGTGCCCTTGCCCCGGGACGTACCGGTGACGTCCACGACGGCGCCGGGCGCGAAGACCTCGGCAGTGACCTCCTGGCCCACGGTGTACTCGCTCGCGTCCTCGGTCCGCAGCTCGCGCAAGTAACGCCGCGCCGGGACGCCGGACTTGGCGAAGTGCCCGCGCGTGGGCTTGTTGACCTTGCGGGGGTCGATGTCGCCGAAGGCGAGCTGCACGGCGGAGTAGCCGTCGATGTCGGGGGTGCGGACCTGGGTGACGACGCACGGCCCGGCCTTGACGACGGTGACCGGGACCACCCGGTTCCCCTCGCCGAAGACCTGGGTCATGCCGAGCTTCTCGCCCAGGATGCCCTTCACGCTGGATGCCATCTTTTCGACTGCCCCTACAGCTTGATCTCGATGTCGACGCCGGCCGGCAGGTCGAGCCGCATGAGCGAGTCGACCGTCTTGTTGGTCGGGTCGAGGATGTCGATGAGCCGCTTGTGCGTACGCATCTCGAAGTGCTCGCGGCTGTCCTTGTACTTGTGCGGCGAGCGGATGACGCAGTAGACGTTCTTCTCCGTCGGCAGCGGCACCGGGCCCGCGACCTGCGCACCCGTACGGGTCACCGTCTCGACGATCTTGCGCGCCGAGCTGTCGATGACCTCGTGGTCGTAGGCCTTGAGCCGGATGCGGATCTTCTGTCCCGCCATCTCGCCCTCGCTTCTTCCTGTGTGCTGCCGCGGACTGCTGAACGTGCTGTGTCCCATGGCTGCGGCGGCCGGTGCGCCCGGCCGCCGCTGCCCGTGGACGGGTCGGTGCTAGGCGAGGATCTTCGTGACCCGGCCGGCGCCGACGGTGCGGCCGCCTTCCCGGATCGCGAAGCGCAGGCCGTCCTCCATGGCGATCGGCTGGATCAGGTCGACCGTCATCTCGGTGTTGTCTCCCGGCATGACCATCTCGGTGCCCTCGGGGAGGGCCACGACGCCGGTCACGTCGGTAGTGCGGAAGTAGAACTGCGGGCGGTAGTTGTTGAAGAACGGCGTGTGCCGGCCACCCTCGTCCTTGGACAGGATGTAGACCTGCGCCTCGAACCGCGTGTGCGGGGTGATCGACCCCGGCTTGACCACGACCTGGCCGCGCTCGACGTCCTCACGCTTGATGCCACGCAGCAGCAGGCCGACGTTCTCGCCCGCGCGGGCCTCGTCGAGCAGCTTGCGGAACATCTCGACGCCGGTGACGGTCGTGCGCTGGCTCTTGTCGCGGATGCCGACGATCTCGACCTCCTCGTTCACCTTGAGCTGGCCGCGCTCGGCGCGGCCGGTGACCACGGTGCCGCGGCCGGTGATCGTGAAGACGTCCTCGATCGGCATGAGGAACGGCTTGTCGACGTCGCGCTCGGGCTCGGGGATGGCGGTGTCGACCTGGTCCATGAGCTCGAGCAGCTTGTCGGCCCACTCCTTGTCGCCCTCGAGCGCCTTGAGCGCCGAGACGCGGACGACGGGCAGATCGTCGCCGGGGTACTCCTGCGCGGACAGCAGCTCGCGGACCTCCAGCTCGACCAGCTCGAGGATCTCCTCGTCGTCGACCATGTCGGCCTTGTTCAGCGCGACGACGATGTACGGGACGCCGACCTGGCGGGCGAGCAGAACGTGCTCGCGCGTCTGCGGCATCGGACCGTCGGTCGCAGCGACCACGAGGATCGCGCCGTCCATCTGCGCCGCGCCCGTGATCATGTTCTTCACGTAGTCGGCGTGGCCGGGGCAGTCGACGTGGGCGTAGTGCCGCTTGTCGGTCTGGTACTCGACGTGCGCGATCGAGATCGTGATGCCGCGGGCCTTCTCCTCCGGCGCCTTGTCGATCTGGTCGAACGGCGTGAAGGGGTTGAGGTCTGGGTGCGCATCGTGCAGGACCTTGGTGATGGCCGCGGTCAGCGTCGTCTTGCCATGGTCGATGTGACCGATGGTGCCGATGTTGACGTGCGGCTTCGTCCGCTCGAACTTGGCCTTCGCCACGGGATGTCCCTCCTAGGACGGTGGTGTCTTTCTCGCCGTACGACGATCTGGTCTGAGTGGTGCTGACGGGCGCGGTTGGGACGCCTTCGCTCTATCCATTGCCCGGGCGACCCGCGCAGGAGCGCTGCGCGCTCACGCTCCGGTCGCCTTCGCGATGATCTCCTTGGCCACGTTGCCCGGGACCTCGGCGTAGCTGTCGAACTGCATCGAGTAGCTCGCCCGCCCCTGCGTCTTGGACCGCAGGTCCCCGACGTAGCCGAACATCTCCGACAGCGGGACCAGAGCGCGGACGACGTTGACGTTGCCGCGCGGCTCCATCGACTGGATCATGCCGCGGCGGCTGTTCAGGTCACCGATGACGTCACCCATGTTGTCCTCGGGCGTGGTGACCTCGACGCTCATCATCGGCTCGAGCAAGGTCGGGTCGGCCTTGCGGGCGGCCTCCTTGAAGGCCATCGAACCGGCGATCTTGAACGCCAGCTCCGAGGAGTCGACGTCGTGGAACTGGCCGTCCTGGAGCGTGACCTTGATGTCGACCAGCGGGTAGCCGGCGAGCACGCCGAACTCCATGGCCTCCTGGCAACCGGCGTCGACCGCGGGGATGTACTCGCGGGGGATGCGACCACCGGTCACGGCGTTGACGAACTCGTAGCCGCCGTCGCCCTCGCCGCCGGACGGCTCCACGTCGATGACGACCTTGGCGAACTGGCCGGAGCCGCCGGTCTGCTTCTTGTGGGTGTACGAGTGGCCCTCGACCTTGCGACGGATGGTCTCGCGGTACGCGACCTGGGGCTTGCCGACGTTGGCCTCGACGTTGAACTCACGGCGCATCCGGTCGACGAGCACGTCGAGGTGCAGCTCGCCCATCCCCGCGATGATCGTCTGGCCGGTGTCCTCGTCGGTGTGGACCTGGAAGGTCGGGTCCTCCTCGGCCAGCCGCTGGATGGCGACACCGAGCTTCTCCTGGTCGTTCTTGGTCTTCGGCTCGATTGCCACGTTGATGACGGGCGCGGGGAAGGTCATCGACTCGAGGATCACCGGGTCGTCCGGGTCGCTCAGGGTGTCCCCGGTCGTGGTGTTCTTCAGGCCGACGACGGCCACGATCTGCCCGGCGCCGACGCCGTCCCGGTCCTCCTGCTTGTTGGCGTGCATCTGCAGGATTCGGCCGATCTTCTCCTTGCGCCCCTTGGTGGAGTTACTCACCTGGGAGCCGGAGCTCAGCTTGCCGGAGTAAACCCGGATGTACGTCAGCTTGCCGAGGTACTTGTCGCTCATGATCTTGAAGGCGAGGGCCGAGAACGGCGCGTCCTCGTCGGGCTCGCGCGTGATCACGACGCTCTCGTCCCCGACCTTGTGGCCCTGGACCGCCCCGACGTCAATCGGGCTGGGCAGGTAGTCGACGACGGCGTCGAGCATGGGCTGCACGCCCTTGTTCTTGAACGCCGTGCCGCAGAGGACCGGGTTGATCTTGGAGGCGATGGTGGCCCGGCGGATGCCGGCCTTGAGCTCCTCGAGCGTCGGCTCCTCGCCCTCGAGGTACTTCTCCATGAGCAGGTCGTCGTTCTCCGCGACGGTCTCGACGAGCTTCTCGCGGGCCGCCTCGGCCGCGTCCAGGTGGTCGGCCGGGATGTCGACGACGTCGTACGAGGCCCCGAGGTCCTCGGTCTTCCAGTGCAGGCCCTTCATCCGGACCAGGTCGATGACGCCGACGAAGTCGGCCTCGGTGCCCCATGGCAGCTGGGTGACGAGCGGGGTCGCACCCAGGCGGTCGACCATCATCTCGACGCAGCGATGGAACTCCGCGCCGACGCGATCCATCTTGTTCACGAAGCAGATGCGCGGCACGTGGTACTTGTCGGCCTGCCGCCACACCGTCTCGCTCTGCGGCTCGACGCCGGCGACCGCGTCGAACACGGCGACCGCGCCGTCGAGCACGCGCAGGCTCCGCTCCACCTCGACGGTGAAGTCGACGTGTCCCGGCGTATCGATGATGTTGATCGTGTGACCGGCCCAGTGACAGGTCGTCGCGGCGGACGTGATGGTGATGCCGCGCTCCTGCTCCTGCTCCATCCAGTCCATGGTGGCGGCGCCCTCGTGGACCTCGCCGATCTTGTAGTTGATGCCCGTGTAGTACAGGATCCGCTCGGTCGTGGTGGTCTTGCCCGCGTCGATGTGCGCCATGATCCCGATGTTCCGGGTCTCGGCGAGGGCCTTGCGTACGGCGTCAGAAGTCATGATCGATTACCAGCGGTAGTGAGCGAAGGCCTTGTTGGACTCCGCCATCTTGTGGGTGTCCTCACGGCGCTTGACGCTGGCTCCGAGGCCGTTGCTCGCGTCCAGCAGCTCGTTCATGAGGCGCTCGGTCATCGTCTTCTCACGCCGGTCGCGCGAGTAGCTTACGAGCCAGCGCATCGCGAGCGTGGTGGCGCGGCCGGGGCGCACCTCGATCGGCACCTGGTACGTGGCGCCGCCGACGCGGCGGCTCTTGACCTCGAGGGTGGGGCGCACGTTGTCGAGCGCGCGCTTGAGCGTGACCACGGGGTCGTTGCCGGTCTTGTCGCGGCAGCCCTCGAGCGCGCCGTAGACGATCTGCTGGGCGCGCGAGCGCTTACCCGAGACCAGCACCTTGTTGACCAGGTTGGTGACGAGCGGCGAGCCGTAGACCGGGTCGGCGATGACCGGGTGCTTGGGGGCCGGACCCTTGCGGGGCACTAGCTCTTCTCCTTCTTCGCGCCGTACCGGGACCGAGCCTGCTTGCGGCCGCGCACGCCCTGCGTGTCGAGCGAACCCCGGATGATCTTGTAGCGAACGCCGGGCAGGTCACGGACCCGCCCGCCGCGGACGAGCACGATCGAGTGCTCCTGCAGGTTGTGACCCACCCCGGGGATGTACGCCGTGACCTCGACGCCCGTCGTGAGGCGCACGCGGGCCACCTTGCGAAGCGCCGAGTTGGGCTTCTTCGGGGTCTGGGTGAACACGCGCGTGCAGACGCCGCGGCGCTGGGGCGAGCCCTTGAGCGCGGGCGTCTTGGTCTTGCTGCTCTTGTCCTGCCGGCCCTTGCGGACCAGCTGCTGGATCGTGGGCAACGCGGACGTCCTTCTCGTTCGTTTCGTGCGGGTGTGCCGTGCGGTACGCCTCTGTCCTGCCGCGGTCTTCCGACCCACGCGGTCGGGTGTGTCGCGATCTTCCGCACCCCGAGACCTCTCGGCGACGCAGGAGGGGATCACGCCCTGGCCCGGTCCTCCGCCCCCCGCTTGCTGCTCGGGCTGCGTACCGGACACGCGTGGCACCCGGGACGAGCCCAGGCACGAAGGGAAACTCTAGCAGGGGCGGCGGCGGGACTCCAACCGGGCCATCCCGGGGGTAGTGGGTCAGTTTGCGGCGCACGTGGGTCCGCGGCCGGGACGGGCACGGGTCGGGACGTCGCAGATGTCGAGGTTCGGGGCACGATCGCGCGCGCGAGGTGCCCGGAACATCGACCTTGACCGCCGCCTCGGTGGTTGCGCGGGCCAGGATGGCGGCGGGGCAGGCCGGGTCGCGGGAAGGGGTGCGCATGTCGTCGACGACGCTCGCTCTCGCGGCCGCGCACGGCCAGGGGCTGCGCCAGGTCCTCGAGCTGCTGCTGGCCTTCGGGCTCTCCTCCCTGATCGGCCTCGAACGCCAGCTG
>DASVGV010000119.1:0-21404 GCA_036379355.1 Mycobacteriales bacterium
GTCGAGCGGATTCACCGCGTCGCGAGCCAGGCCGCGTCGACCGTCCCGGTGGCGACGATCTCCGCCGGACCGGTGAGCGTCACGCTGCCGTGCCAGTCGACGTGCAGCCGACCCCCGGGCACCTCTACGTCGTACGAGCCCTCGCCGTCGCCGTTGCGGACCGCCGCGGCGACGGCCGCGGCGCACGCGCCCGTACCGCAGGAGCGGGTCTCCCCCGCGCCGCGCTCGAAGACCCGCATGCGCAGCCGTCCCGGTGCGACGCCCTGCACGAACTCGACGTTCGCCGCGCTCGGCGGGTCGAGGACCGGCGGCTCCAGGAGCGGGCCCGCGTCGGCGACGTCGTCGACCTCGACCACGACGTGCGGGTTGCCCATGTCGACCTCGATGCCCGACCGGGTGCCGCTCGGCACCGAGACGGTCCGCGGCGTGCCCGGCAGCACAGGAACGCCCATCTCCACGGTGAGGTCGCCCTCCGGATCCGCCGGCACGTGGACGACCTTGATGCCGTCCCGTGTCGCGACCGGCAGGGGTCCGGGCTCGATGAGGTCGGCCCGCTGCAGCCACCGCGCGTAGACGCGGATGCCGTTGCCGCACATCTCGGCGAGCGACCCGTCGGCGTTGCGGTAGTCCATGAACCAGTAGGCCTCACCGGCCAGGCCCACGGCCTCGGGCACCTTCGCCGTGGGGACGATCCGCAGCGTCCCGTCGCCGCCGACTCCGGTGCGCCGGTCGCACAACGCGCGGACCAGGTCGCCGCTGAGGTCGAGCTCGCCGCCGAGGTCGGGCAGCACGACGAAGTCGTTGCCGGTGCCGTGCCCTCTGGCGAACTCCATAAGTACGAGCGTAGGCCAGAGGGGCCTGTGCACTGTGGCGTTTTCCCCCGGCACACCCGATGCTTCCGCCCGTGGAGCTGATCGCGCAGGGGCGCGCCGCGGACGTGTACGACGCCGGCCCGGGCCGGGTGCTCCGCCGCTACCGGATCGCCGCGGTGGACGCGTCGCGCGAGGCCGAGGTCATGCAGTACGTCGCTCGGGCGGGCTTCCCCGTCCCCGCGGTGTACGACGCACAGGGCTCCGATCTCGTGATGGAGCGGGTCGAGGGCCCGACGATGCTCGACGCCCTCGGAACGAAGCCGTGGCGGATGCGGCCGTACGCGCGTCTGCTCGCCGACCTGCACACCCGCCTCGGCCGGATCCCGGCTGCACCCGGCCTCCGGCAGCCGATGGGCGACGGCTCGGACCTGATGCACCTGGATCTGCATCCGGGCAACGTGATCCTGTCGCCGCGCGGGGCGGTGGTGATCGACTGGACGAACGCCTCAGCCGGTCCGGCGCCCGCCGACGTCGCCGACACGTGGCTGATCGTGGCCTGCGCCCGCCCCGACGAGAAGGCGGCGCTGATCGGCCTGTTCCAGCGCCGGTTCTGCCGCGCGTTCGTCACCGCCGCCGGCAGGGACACGGCGAGGGAACACCTGCACGCCGCGTTCGCGCACCGCATCCAGGACCACAACATGCGCCCGGCAGAGATCGAGCGGGCCCGGAAGCTCGTACGGCGGGAGACCGGCTCAGCGCCGTAACGCCTCGACCGCTATGTCCGGCGAGTCGACCCAGCGGACGGCGGGGTCGCGCCGGAACCACGAGCGCTGCCGGCGGCTGAAGCGGCGGGTCGCCGCGATGGTCTCCTCCGCCGCGAGCGCCGGGTCGTCCGGGTGGGCCAGCACCTGCGCGTACCCGAGCGCCTTCGACGCGGTCGGCGACCCCGGCAGGTACTCCAACGCGAGCGTCTCCTCGACCAGCCCGGCCGCGAACATCTGCCGTACGCGCCGGGCGATGCGCTCATCGAGGTCGAGCCGGTCGAGCCCCACGACCACCGTGCCCGGCCAGCGCCGCCGCCCGGTGGGCAGCGTCGCGGTGAACGATCCGGTGAGGGCAACGACCTCCAGCGCCCGGACCAGGCGCCGTCCGTTGCTCGGCAGGATGGCCTGCGCCGCAGCCGGATCGAGAGCGGCCAGGCGGGCATGCAGGGCCTCGGCCCCGCTGGCCGCGAGTTCCTGCTGGAGCTCCGCCCGTAGCTGTGCGTCCGTCGGCGGGATCCGCAGGTCGTCCAGGAGCGCCTGGACGTAGAGCCCCGATCCGCCGGTCACCACCACCGGCGTCCCGGCCGCGCGCAGCCGCTCCACGACCTCGACGGCCCGGCGCTGGTAGTCGGCGACGCTGGCGCGCTCTCGGATGTCCCAGACGTCCAGCAGGTGGTGCGGGACTCCCTCACGCTGCTCGACCGGCAGCTTCGCGGTGCCGATGTCCAGCCCGCGGTACAGCGCCATCGCATCGGCGTTGACGATCTCCGCCCCCAGCGCGTGCGCGACGGCCAGCGCGACCGTCGACTTGCCCGCCGCCGTGGGGCCGACGAGTGCCGTCACCCGTCCGGGCGCCTGCGCTGCTCCGTCCGTGCTCAATTTGCCCTCGCCACGCCGTTGGCTGTCCGATTCGCGGTGTTCTTTCGTTTTTGCCGGGCACGGGGTGTCCGGCGCGCCCGACATCTTCGTCGCCGCGCACGGGTCTCGTCGCAACGGACTGGGCCACCGACCGAGCCGCCCATCCGGCTCAGGAAGGAACCACACGTCATGCGTACCCACCGGATCACCCTCGTCGCCGCAGCCGGCGCCACCCTCGTGGCCGGCATCGCCGCACCCGCGGCCGCGCATACGGCGACGCACCACGCAACGCACCTGCCGACGCTTGGCGAGAGCCACGCGCACCTCGCCGCCACGTCGGCGCGCGAAGAGGCGTTCCTCGCCCAGGCCAAGACCTGGGTGGCGGGCAGCAGCGCGTTGAGCGCCGCAGAGAAGCAGGAGCTCACCCAGCAGCTGGACGCCGCCCTCGCCGACATCGCGTCGGCCGCCGCCACGGGCGCGGCCGCGACCACCGTGCCCGGCGTGTTCGCCGCGGACGGCACCGCCGACCAGGCGTTCTGGGGTGTCCTGCGCACGGTGTTCGACGAGAGCGCGACGATCACCACGGCCGAGCACACCGCGTCCACCGTGGCCGGCCTGCAGGCGAAGCTGGCCGCGCTTGTCGCGCAGTACGGGGCGCACAGCGTGCCGGCTCCACCGTCGGCGGCGGAAGCGAGCACTCTGCTCGCCGGCGCCGCGGGAGACGCGACGGCCGCCCGGGCGGCCGCGGTGAGTGACCCGGCCACCGCCGCGCGGGACCTGGCCGCTGCCCGTGCCGACCAGCAGAAGGCCGTCGCGGACATCGCGGCCACGGCGCACGCACTGGCCGCCGCGCTGCGAACGGCCCCGCCGCCGCCCGTCGCGCCGGTCGCCTTCATCGCGCCGCCGACGAAGCCGGCAGTGAAGCCGGTCAGCTCTCCGACCGCGACCCGGCCGTGCGACGGCCACCATGTTGCGTACGACCCCGACCGGCGCGGCTGGGACACCGGCTACCGCGGGGGGCACGGCTCCGGCACGGACGGCCGTCATCACGACGGATGGGACGGACACGGCGGCAGCGGCCACCACGCCACGGCTTCCCGGGTGCGGCAGGCGTCGTACCACTACTGAGGGTCAGCGGCGGGCCGCGGGCATCCCGAGCAGGGTGCCCGTCGCCGTCGTCGGGGCCGTGAGCGGGGTCCGGCCGGCTGCCCAGGCGTCTCCCGCCCGCGTCCGCCGGTGGCTCAGGACAGGGCCGTCCGCGACGAGGTGGTGCGGCGCGCCGTAGGTCACCGCCGTCTCGATGACGTCCCCTGGACGGACAGCGTCATCGGCCGCCGCGTGCACGAGCCGGCCGTCCCGCGCCCGACCGCTGACCCGGTGGGTGGCGGCGTCCTTGCGGCCCTCGCCCTCGGTGACGAGCACCTCCACGGTCGCACCGACGAGGGCTCGATTCGCCTGCAGCGCCGTCGACTCCACGACGTCGACCAGCCGCGCGTACCGGTCCGCCACGACATTCGGGGGAACCTGCGCGTCCATCGACGCCGCCGGTGTGCCGGGGCGCGGCGAGTACTGGAACGTGAACGCGCCCGCGAACCGGGCCTGCCGGACGACGTCGAGCGTCGCAGCGAAGTCCTCCTCGGTCTCCCCGGGGAATCCCACGATGATGTCGGTGGTGATCGCGGCGTCGGGAATCGCTGCGCGAACCCGCTCCACAATGCCGAGATAGCGATCGGAGCGGTACGACCGGCGCATCGCCTTGAGGATGCGGTCGCTGCCGGACTGCAGCGGCATGTGCAGCTGCGGCATGACCGTCGGCGTCTCCGCCATGGCGGCGATCACGTCGTCGGTGAAGTCCCGCGGGTGTGGGCTGGTGAACCGGACGCGCTCCAGTCCCTCCACGTCGCCCGTGGCTCGCAGCAGCTGCGCGAACGCCCCACGGTCACCCAGGTCGGATCCGTACGAGTTGACGTTCTGACCGAGCAGTGTCACCTCGAGAACCCCTTGCGCCGCAAGGGCTCTCACCTCGGCGAGAATGTCTGCGGCGGGGCGGTTGCGCTCGACGCCGCGCAGGCTGGGCACGATGCAGAACGTGCAGGTGTTGTTGCACCCGACGCTGATCGACACCCAGGCGCTGTAGGCCGCGTCGCGCCGGGCCGGGAGCGCACTGGGAAACGTCTCCAGTGCCTCGCGCAGCTCGACCTGCGACTGCTGCTCCACCCGCGCCCGCTCGAGCAGCACCGGCAGCGATCCCAGGTTGTGTGTGCCGAACACCACGTCCACCCACGGGGCGCGACGGGTGACGACCACGCCGTCCTTCTGCGCGAGACAGCCGCCGACGGCGATCTGCATCCCGGGACGCCGGGCCTTCACCGGCGCGAGGTGGCCGAGATTGCCGTACAGCCGGTTGTCGGCGTTCTCCCGGACCGCGCAGGTGTTGAACACCACCAGGTCGGGCTCGCCGTCGCTGTCGCGCACCCAGCCGTCGGCCTCCAGCACGCCGGCGATCCGCTCGCTGTCGTGGACGTTCATCTGGCAGCCGTACGTGCGCACCTCGTACGTCCGACCGGTCCCGTTCACGACCGACAAGACTACGGGCCATGTCCGCCCGCGAGCTCTACCGGCACTTCGCCGAGGTGGAGGCCGCCGGCAAGTCGCCGCAGTACGTCGACTGGGCGACGGCCATCGCGGACGACCCCGCGGCGTGCGAGCTGATCGACTCCTTCCCGCCGGACAAGCGCCAGCCGAACCTGTGGTTCGGGGCTATCCGGGTCGTGCACGGCGACGGCGACTGGTCACCGAACCTGTTGCGCGACGCGGACGTCCAACGGCTCGTCCGGACACGGCGTACCCAGACGAACGAGCCGGCGCGCTGCGCGACCTTGCTCCCCCTCCTGGCCGCGCTGCCGCAGCCGCTGGCGCTGCTGGAGATCGGCGCGTCCGCCGGCCTGTGCCTGCTTCCGGACCGGTACGGATACCGGTATCCCGACCGCACCGTCGGGACGGGCCCACCGATGTTCACCTGTGACGTCCGCGGGCCTGCGCCCCTGCCCACGGAACTGCCGCGGGTCGCGTGGCGGCGCGGCCTGGACCTGAATCCCCTGTCGCTCAGCGCCGACGCCGACTGGCTGCGGGCGCTGGTCTGGCCAGGGCCACGCGCCGCGGAACGGCTCGCGCGGCTGGACGAAGCCATGGCAGTCGCGCGAGCAGACCCGCCCGATGTCGTTCGCGGCGACCTGCGCACCGACCTCGCGGCGCTCGCGGCCCAGGCACCGCCGGCGGCCACGCTGGTGATCTTCCACACGGCGGTGCTGGCGTACATCCCCGTCGATGACCGACCAGGCGTGGCGCAGGCGATCCGCGCCACTGGCGCTCGCTGGATCGCGAACGAAGGCGGCAGCGTGCTGCGCGGTGTCGCGCCCGACGTCGCTGACGACGGTTCGGACGATCTCGTGCTGCGCCTCGACGGCGAGCCCGTGGCGCGTACCGACGGCCACGGCGCGTACCTGCACTGGCTCTGACTCAGCCCGGCTGGGTCGCGTCCTGCGGGGGCGGGGACAGCGGGTCGAGACCGTGCTCCTGGCAGTAGGCGCACGGCTCGATCGCCCAGCAGTACCAGAAGTCGTGGTCGACGAGGTCGGGCGACAACGGGGGCTCCAGCCCCACCTCCGCCCACGTTGGCGCCACGAGGGGCGCCACGTCCACGGACCGGGCGCCGATGCGCAGCATCCGGAACCCGGCGTGCGTCACGCGTTCTCCCACGCGGCGGGGGCGGTTGCAGGGGTAGCCCACATCGTGGACTTCGGGGTCGCTCTCGACCAGCTCGCGGGCGGCCTCGCTGACGCCGAAGTGGAACGCGTCGTGCATGAGGACGAACGCGCCGTCCGCAAGGTGCGGCCGGACGGCAGCGAGGTCGGCGGCCGCCTGCTTGTGGATGTGGATCCCGTCGATCACCGCCAGGTCGAACGGACCGCCGGCGCGGCCCGCGACCTCGGTGACGGCGCCGGGTGACGCGCCGACCACGCTCTCCACCCGGCCGCGGAACAGCGCGGGGTCGAAGGCGATGCGGGGCATGGGGTCGATGGTCCAGATCCGTCCCTCGCCACCGTTCGCCTCCATCGCTGTCGCCATGACGAGTGCGGAGCCGCCTTCGGAGGTGCCGATCTCCAGCACCCGACGCGGCTGGCAGCCGCGGACCAGGGCATAGAGGAACCCGCGCTCCTCCTGGCTCATCTCGGTGGGCGCCGTGGCGACGAGCGACAGCACGTCGGTGCGCGGCAGGCGGCTTGGCGGCACCAGCTCCCGGTCGGAACAGAACTGCAGGACACGCTGGCCCGACCCGCTACCGGCGAGCGCCGCCACGGATCGTTTGGCAAGACGGCGCACGGTCTGGCTCGTCGTGGACATGCCGGTGATGCTCCCATTCCCGGACGGGGTGGTGGGGCGCCGTCACGGTGCGCGCTCAGCGCAGCAGTGCGGTCAGCCGATCGGCGCCGATGTTCCCGCCGGAGAGAATGACGCCGACCGTCCGCCCGGCGACGTCCGGGACCTTGCCGGCGAGCAGCGCAGCCAGGCCGGCGGCGCCGCCCGGCTCGACCACCTGGTGCAGCCGGTCGAGCGCGAACCGTACGGCGTCGACCAGCTCTCCGTCGGTGACCGCGACGACCCCGGCGGCCCGTGCCGACACGATCGGCCAGGTCAGCTCTCCCGGCGCGACCGTGGCGAGGCTGTCCGCCACGGTCTGCGGCTGACTGATCGCGATCCGCCGGCCCGCGGCGAGGGAGCGGACCCAGTCGTCCCCGGCGGTCGGCTCGACCCCGTAGGTCCGGACTCGGTCCGGCGTGGCAAGCAGCGAGCCGGCGAGCAGCCCGCCCCCGCCCAGCGGGACGACGAGCACGTCGAGGTCGTGGTCGGCGCACAGTTCGAGAGCGGCGGTTCCCTGGCCGGCGATGACGTCCGGGTCGTCGAACGGCGCGACGAGATGCGCACCGGACTTCGCGGCCACGCGCGCGGCGATCGCGACGCGATCGCCGGTCGCCCGGTCGTACTCGACGACGGTGGCTCCGTAGCCCTCGGTAGCAGCCCGCTTCGCGGCAGGCGCGTCGCTGGGCATCACGATGGTCGCCGGCGAGCCGCGCAGCCGCGCGGCGAGGGCCACCGCCTGGGCGTGGTTCCCCGACGAGTAGGCGACGACGGGCGTACCCGGAGCGAGCCGGCTGATCGCGTGGAAGGCGCCGCGGAACTTGAAGGCGCCGACCCGTTGCAGGTGTTCAGATTTCATCAGCACGCGTGCGCCGATGCGCGCGTCCAGCGTCCGGCTGGTCAGCACCGGCGTGCGGTGCGCGACGCCGTCCAGCACGGTGGCAGCGGCCACCACGTCGGCGCGGCTGATCAGTGCGCGACCTCGCTGATCCGGGACTCGCGGACCACCGTCACCCGTACCTCTCCGGGATAGGTGACCTCCTCCTCGATGCGCTTGGCGACGATCCGGGCGATCTGGGCGGCCTCGTGGTCGTCGACGTGGTCGGGACGCACCAGCACGCGCAGCTCGTGACCGGCGTTCATCGCGTAGACCTTGTCCACCCCCGGTTGTGCCGCGGCGATCCGCTCGATCGCGGCGAGCCGCTCGGCGTAGGCGCCGGCGGCCTCGGTCCGGGCTCCCGGCCGCCCTCCGGAACACGCGTCGCTGGCCTGGACGAGAAAGGCCTCGACCGTACGGGGGGCGACCTCGTTGTGGTGGGCCTCGATGGCGTGGGCGACCGCCTCGGACTCGCCGTAGCGCCGCGCCAGGTCGGCACCGACGATCGCGTGGCTGCCGGGAACCTCGTGGGTGAGCGCCTTGCCGATGTCGTGCAGAAACGCGGCCCGGGTGACGAGCGGCACGTCGGCGCCGATCTCGGCGGCGAGGGTACGGGCGATCGCGGCGCTCTCGACCAGGTGCGCGAGCACGTTCTGGCCGTAACTGGTCCGGAACCGCAGGGTGCCCAGGTGCCGGCGCAACACGTCGTGCAGGTCACTCACGCCGACCGCGATCAGGGCGTCGTCGGCAGCCTGCCGGGCGACGTCGTCGACCTGCGTCAGCGCCTGCGCGTACGCCTCCTCGATCCGCTGCGGATGCACGCGACCGTCCGCGACCAGCGCCTCCAGCGCGCGTCGGGCGACCTCCCGCCGTACGGGGTCGAAGCACGACAGGAACACCGTGGGCGAGGTGTCGTCGACGATCACGTCGACGCCGGTCAGCTGCTCGAACGCGCGGATGTTGCGGCCTTCCTTGCCGATGATGCGGCCCTTGTAGTCGTCGGCGGGCAGCGGTACTGCCACCAGCGCCGACTCCCGCGTCGCCGGGGTCGCCACCCGCTGCACCGCCGTCGCCACCACCGCCCGCGCGGTCGCCTCGGCGGCCTCGGTCGCGTCCGCCTCGATGCGCCGGGCACGGAGCATGCCGACGCGCCGGCCCTCCGCTTCGACGGAGGCGATGATCTCGGCCCTGGCGCCGGCGGCGGAGATGCCGGCGATGCGCTCGCGTTCGGCGCCCAGTTCGGCGCGGACGTCCTGCTCCTGCTGCTGGAGCTGCCGGCGGTCGGCGTCGAGCGCCTCCCGGTCGGCCGCAAGCGCCTGCTGGTCCGCGGTGAGCGCCCGGCGGTCGGCCTCGAGCCGGGCCCGCTCGGCCTGCGTGGCGCGGTCCGTCTGCTCGGTGCGCAGGGCAAGAGCACGCGCCTCGCCCGCCAACGCGTCGCGTTGCCGGGCGACCCGCCCCGCGCGCAGCCACAAGTCCGCCAGCACGACACCGACGGCGGCGACGAGGAGCACGAGAACGACGATGAGGAGGCTCGGCACGGCTGCCTCCTCGTCCCGTCGCGGGCGGACGTCGAGCTAGGAGCGTCTCACACGAGGGTCACGGAGGCGGCGGATCGCCGTCCTCGAGGGCCTCGGCCCAGGTCTGCTGGTCGGCCTCGTCGACGCCGATCAGCGCGTCCCCGAGGACCTCGCGGACAACCGAGAGCACCACGGGAGGTGGGTAGCCGCGCCGGGTGAGCAGGGCGGCCAGCCGGCGTTCGGCGACGGCCCGGTCGTGACCACGTTGCGCGGGCAGTCGCTGCCGGGCCAGCGCCAGGGCGGCGGCCCGGACGTCGTCGGGCGCAGCGGCGTAGGCGACCTCGCGGGCGAGCGCCCGGTCGATCCCCTGCCGCTGCAGTGCGTCGGCGATGGCACGCGGGCCCTTCCGCCCGGCATGCCGGTCCGCGTAGGCCTGCGCGACGGCGCGGTCGTCGACGAGGCCCACGGCGACCAGCCGTCCGACGACCGTGTCGATCACGGCCGGATCGACGCCGCGACGGCGCAGCGCTTCGGTGAGCCCGCTGCGGGTGCGGGACCGCGTTGCCAGCAACGCAAGGCAGTGTTCGCGGGCCGCGTCGACGGCCCGCTCCTCGGCGGCTTCGGCCATCTCGTCGTCCACCACCCGCAAGTGGCGCGGCCGAGCACCACCTGCGGGCTCGTGACGCGCGCCCACCTAGAAGTCGACCGGCACCGGGGCGAGCGCCTCCTCGTCGAGGTCGGCGGTCGTCAGGTCCACCGTGTCGGTCGTGACGCCGATGCCGAGCTTCTCCTTGATCTGCCGCTCGATCTCGTCGGCGAGGTCGGGGTTGTCGCGCAGGAACTGCCGCGCGTTCTCCTTGCCCTGACCGAGCTGGTCGCCCTCGTAGGTGTACCAAGCGCCGGACTTGCGCACGAATCCGTGCTCCACGCCCATGTCGATCAGGCCCCCTTCGCGGCTGATCCCGGCGCCGTACACGATGTCCATCTCGGCCTGCCGGAACGGCGGGGAGAGCTTGTTCTTGACCACCTTGACCCGGGTGCGGTTGCCGACCGCGTCGGCCCCGTCCTTCAGCGTCTCGATGCGCCGGACGTCGAGCCGGATCGACGAGTAGAACTTCAGCGCCTTGCCCCCCGAGGTGGTTTCGGGGCTGCCGAACATCACGCCGATCTTCTCGCGCAGCTGGTTGATGAAGATCGCGGTCGTCCCGGAGGCGTTGAGCGCACCGGTGATCTTCCGGAGGGCCTGGCTCATCAGCCGGGCCTGGAGGCCGACGTGACTGTCGCCCATCTCGCCCTCGATCTCGGCACGGGGAACGAGCGCGGCGACCGAGTCAACGACGACGATGTCGAGCGCGCCCGATCGGATCAGCATGTCCATGATCTCGAGCGCCTGCTCACCGGTGTCGGGCTGGCTGACCAGCAGGGCGTCGGTGTCGACGCCGAGCGCCTTGGCGTAGACGGGGTCGAGCGCGTGTTCCGCGTCGATGAAGGCGGCGATGCCGCCCGCCGCCTGCGCGTTGGCCACCGCGTGCAGCGCGACGGTCGTCTTGCCCGACGACTCCGGACCGTAGATCTCCACGATGCGGCCGCGCGGAAGGCCCCCGATGCCCAGTGCGACGTCGAGCGCGATCGAGCCCGTCGGGATCACCTGGATGGGCGGGCGGGTGTCATCGCCGAGGCGCATGACCGAGCCCTTGCCGAACTGCTTGTCGATGTGCGCGAGAGCGGCCTCCAGTGCCTTCTCGCGGTCTTGCGTGGCTCCTGCCATGACACCCCTCCGGGTCTCGAGTTCCAGCCGGACGATCTGCGGTGACGTTAGGGCCCGGGTCCGACCTTGCGATGGGGACCCAGGCGATCTGTGGACACCCGTCTCGGTGCCCACAGCCTGGCACGCTCGGACGAACAGACGTTCGATTCAGCATCCGACACGCCGACGAAACACACCGCTGCGGCGAGGGCCGAAACCCGCGAGTTCCCGTCCGATGCGCATGCCACCCTGAAGCCATGCGCCCCCCGTTGCCGCGCCCCGACGCCCACGGCCTCGACCCCGACGCCTGCTACGCGGCCATCCACAGCCGCGACCGGCGCTTCGACGGACAGTTCGTGACGGCCGTGGCCACCACCGGCATCTACTGTCGCCCGTCGTGCCCGGCGCAGACGCCCGCCCGGGCCAACGTCCGCTTCCTCGGCTCACCGGCAGCCGCCCAGGCCGCCGGCTACCGCGCGTGCAAGCGCTGCCGGCCCGACGCCGCGCCTGGCTCCCCGCTCTGGGACGTCCGGGCCGACATCGTGGCCCGCGCCGTCCGGCTCGTCGACGACGGCGTCGTCGATCGGGCCGGTGTCGACGGGCTGGCACTGCGGCTGGGCTACTCCCCCCGGCAGCTGCGACGGCACCTCACGACCGAGCTCGGCGCGGGTCCGCTCGCCCTGGCTCGGGCACGGCGAGCCCAGACCGCCCGCGCCCTGCTCGAGACGACCGGCCTGCCCGTGGTCGACGTCGCGTTCGCCGCCGGGTTCGGCAGCCTCCGCCAGTGCAACGACACGCTGCGGCAGGTCTACGCGAGCACCCCGTCCGCGCTGCGGGCCACCGCGGCCCGGCGGCGGGGTTCCGCGAGCCCCGGCACGCTGTCCCTCCGGCTCCCGTACCGGGAGCCGTTCGACCTCGACGCCACCTTGGGCTTCCTCGCAGCGCACGCGATCGAGAGCGTCGAGAGCTGGGACGGGACGACGTACGCGCGGAGCCTGGCGCTTCCGCACGGGGATGGTGTGGTTGCCATCCGGGATGGCGGCGGCACCGTCGCGGTGCACCTCCGACTGGCGGACGTACGAGACCTGAGCACCGCGGTCAGCCGGGTCCGCCGGCTGCTGGACCTCGACGCGGACCCGGCGGCCGTCGACGCGTCTCTCGCCGCCGATCCGGCGTTGGCCCCGCTCGTCGCCCGGTTCCCCGGCGGCCGGCTGGTCGGCTCGGTCGACGCCGCCGAGACCGCCCTGCGCACCCTGCTCGGCCAGCAGGTGTCGTTGGCGGCCGGTCGCCGCCTCGGCCGGCTTCTGGTCGAGCGGTGCGGGCGGCCGCTCGCGGACCCCGTCGCCGGTGTGACGCACGTGTTCCCGGCGGCCGCCACGGTGGCCGACCTGGACCCGGCCACGCTGCCGATGCCCCGCGCGCGCGGGCGAGCCCTCGTCACCCTCGCCGCCGCCCTCGCCGGGGGGCTCGACCTCGGACCGGGAGCCGACCGGGACGCCGCCGAGGCAGCCCTGCTCGCGCTGCCGGGCGTCGGTCCCTGGACGGCCCGGCTCGTGCGGATGCGGGGGCTCGGCGACCCCGACGTGCTTCTCGCCGAGGACCTGGCCGTACGCCACGCGGCGGCCGCCGTCGGCCTCCCCCCCGACGCGCGCGCCCTCCACGCCCGAAGCGCCACGTGGCGGCCGTGGCGCTCGTACGCGAGCGGCCTGCTGTGGTCGCACTACCTCGCCCGGGAGGCGGCATGATCACGACGGACACGGCGACGACGTACACCGCGACGGTCGACAGTCCGGTGGGCCCGATCACGCTCTGCGGGCACGAGGTGCCGGACGGCTTCGCGATCACCCGGCTCGGCTTCGGCGAGGACCGGCACGGTCCTCGCGACCGCAGCGGCTGGGTCCGCGACGACACCCGGTTCGCCGCCGCTGCCGCGCAGCTGCGGGAGTTCTTCGCCGGGGAGCGCCGCGAGTTCGACCTGCGGCTGGACCCGGCGGGAACCCCGTTCCAGCAGCGGGTCTGGGCGGTGCTGCGCCAGATCCCGTACGGCGAGACGCGGTCGTACGCGGACATCGCGGTGGCGCTGGGAAGCCCGACCGCCACCCGTGCGGTCGGCGCGGCGAACGGGCGCAACCCGATCGGCATCGTCGTGCCCTGCCACCGGGTCGTCGGCGCGAACGGGTCACTCACCGGGTACGCCGGCGGGATCGAGAACAAGCGGTGGCTGCTCGAGCACGAGCGGCGGGTCGCCGGGGCCGTCCTGTTCTGACAGTCGGTCAGCGCTCGCGGGCGGGCAGCTCGAAGTGGGCCCAGACGGCCCGCCAGACCGCCTGCGCGTCCTCGCCCGCGTCCAGAGCCTCGTGCACGGTCCGGCTCCCGAGCTCCTCGATCACCTGGTCACGGGCCACCGAGTCGGCGTAGCCCGCGCCGAACGCCCGGTCCATGCGCTGCCAGAAGTCCGTGAGCCGCACGCCGACGACACTAGAGGGCCCCGGTGTCGTACCCGAGTCGGAAGATGACCCCATGACGGCTGCGCTCGAGCGGTTCGGCCCGGCAACGCGAGCCTGGTTCGACGCCGCGTTCGCGGCGCCGACGGCCGCCCAGCACGAGGCCTGGGAGGCGATCTCGACGGGCCGCGACGCCCTCGTCGTCGCCCCCACCGGCAGCGGCAAGACCCTCGCGGCGTTCCTGTGGTCGCTCGACCGGCTCGCCGCCGCCCCCTACGCCGACGACCCGCGACGTCGGTGTCGCGTCCTGTACGTCTCGCCGCTGAAGGCGCTCGCCGTCGACGTCGAACGCAACCTGCAGGCACCACTGGCGGGCATGCGGCAGGCGGCGTCGCGACTCGGCCTGGACCCGCCGGACATCACGGTGGGAATCCGATCCGGCGATACCCCTTCCGACCAGCGGCGTGCCTTCGCGCGCCGGCCCCCGGACATTCTCATCACCACCCCGGAGTCCCTGTTCTTGCTGCTGACCAGTCAGGCGCGCGAGTCCCTCCGCGGCGTGGACACGGTCATCGTCGACGAGGTGCATGCGGTCGCGGGAACCAAGCGCGGCGCGCACCTCGCCGTCTCCCTGGAGCGGCTCGACGCGCTGCTCGACGGCCCGGCGCAGCGCATCGGCCTGTCGGCGACCGTTCGCCCGCTGCCGGAGATCGCGCGGTTCCTCGGCGGCGAAGGGGACGTCGCGATCGTGAACCCGCCGAGCAGCAAGGCCATCGAAGTCACCGTCGAGGTGCCGGTCGAGGACATGTCCCGCCTCGGCGAGGTCGTCGACGAGCTCCCCGACGGAGGGTCCGCCGCCGGGGCGGAGCGCCGATCGTCCATCTGGCCGGCCGTCGAGGAGCGCATCGTCGAGCTGATCGAGGCACACCGCAGCACGCTGGTGTTCGCGAACTCGCGGCGACTGGCCGAACGGATCTGCGCCCGGATCAACGAAGTGGCGGCGGACCACCGGACGACCGCCCAGTCCCGGTCGCCTGCGGCGCTGATGGGCCAGGCCGGGGCGGCGGGGGGCGCGCCGGCCGAGATCGCCCGCGCCCACCACGGCAGCGTCAGCCGCGAACAGCGCCAGCAGATCGAGGACGCGCTCAAGGCCGGCCGGCTGCCCGCCGTGGTCGCGACGTCGAGTCTCGAGCTCGGCATCGACATGGGTGCCGTCGACCTCGTGATCCAGGTCGAGTCCCCGCCGTCGGTCGCCAGCGGGATGCAGCGGGTCGGCCGAGCCGGGCACCAGGTGGGCGCGGTGAGCCGCGGCGTCGTGCTCCCCAAGTACCGCGGCGACCTGGTCTCGGCCGCCGTCGTCGCCGAACGGATGCGCGCCGGCCTCATCGAGGAGCTGCACTACCCACGCAACCCGCTCGACGTGCTCGCCCAGCAGATCGTCGCGATGTGCGCCATGGATACCTGGGACGTCGAGGAGATGCTCGGGGTGATCCGGCGGGCCGCACCGTTCGCCGGACTGCCCTCGAGCGCGTACGAGGCGACCCTGGACATGCTCGCAGGGCGCTACCCGTCCGACGACTTCGCCGAGCTGCGCCCCCGCGTCGTGTGGGACCGGGTGGCCGGCACCGTGACCGCCCGCCCCGGCGCGCAGCGCCTCGCGGTGACCAGCGGCGGCACCATTCCGGACCGGGGGCTGTTCGGCGTCTTCCTCGTCGGCGAGAAGCAGTTCCGGGTGGGCGAGCTCGACGAGGAGATGGTCTACGAGTCCCGCGTCGGCGACGTGTTCGCGCTCGGTGCCAGCTCCTGGCGGATCGAGGAGATCACCCACGACCAGGTCCTGGTGTCCCCTGCCGCCGGCCAACCCGGGCGGCTGCCGTTCTGGAAGGGCGACACGCTCGGGCGGCCGGTCGAGCTCGGCCGCGCGATCGGCGGGTTCCTGCGGGAGCTCGCGCGGGCCGACTCCGACGACGCACGGCAGCGGGCGGCGGCAGCCGGCCTGGACGACCGAGCCGCACGCAACCTCGTGTCCTACGTCGCCGAGCAGCGGGCCGCCACCGGCGTCGTCCCCGACGACCGCACGCTGGTCGTCGAGCGATTCCGCGACGAGCTCGGGGACTGGCGGGTGGCCGTCCACTCCCCCTTCGGCGCCCCGGTCAACGCGCCGTGGGCACTCGCGGTCGCGGCCCGCCTGCGCGAGCGGTACGGCGTCGACGTCCAGGCGCTCCACTCCGACGACGGCATCCTGCTGCGACTGCCGGAGATGGACGCGCCACCGACGGCGGACGCCGTGCTTCTGGACCCGGCCGAGGTCGATGCCCTCGTGCAGGGCGAGGTCGGCGGAAGCGCCCTGTTTGCAGCACGTTTCCGCGAGTGTGCCGCCCGCTCACTCCTCCTGCCGCGCCGCGACCCACGCAAGCGGACACCCCTGTGGCAGCAGCGGCAGAGATCCGCGCAGCTGCTCGCGGTCGCCGCACGCTTCGCCGAGTTTCCCGTCGTCCTGGAGGCCATGCGCGAGTGCCTCCAGGATGTGTTCGACGTGCCCGGGCTGGTCGGGCTCATGCGCGACGTCGAGCGGCGCTCCCTGCGGCTGGTCGAGGTCGAGACGCCGACGCCGTCGCCGTTCGCCCGCAGCCTGCTGTTCGGGTACGTCGCCCAGTTCCTCTACGAGGGTGACGCGCCGCTCGCCGAACAACGTGCCCAGGCCTTGGCCCTCGACTCGACACTGCTCGCCGAGCTGCTCGGCCAGGCCGAGCTGCGCGAGCTGCTCGACCCCGACGCGGTCGCCGAGGTCGAAGCCGAGGTGGCGCTGCTCAGCCCTGACCGGCAGGTGCACGACATCGAGGGCGTCGCCGACCTGCTGCGCCGGCTCGGGGACCTCTCGACGCCGGAGGCGCTCCTGCGCGGCGCGACGCCAGCGTGGCTGGCCGAGCTCGAGGAGTCGCGGCGCGCGGTCCGCATCCGGGTGGCGGGTGAGGAACGTTGGATCGCCGTGGAGGACGCCGGCCGATACCTCGACGCGCTCGGCGCGCCGCTTCCGGTCGGCGTCCCCGAGGTCTTCCGCGAGCCGGTCGAGGACCCGCTCGGCGACCTGGTCAGCCGCTACGCGCGCACGCACGGCCCGTTCGTGCCGAGCGACCCCGCCGAGCGCTTCGGCCTGGGCGCAGCCGTCGTGGCCGCCGTCCTGCAACGGCTGGTCGCCGGCGGGCGTCTGGTCACCGGCGAGCTGAGGCCCGGCGGTACGGGCGTCGAGTGGTGCGACGCCGACGTGCTCCGCCGCATGCGCCGGCGGTCCCTCGCCCGGCTGCGCGAGGAGGTCGAGCCCGTTCCCGCGGAGGTTCTCGGCCGGTTCCTGCCGCAGTGGCAGGGGGTGGGCTCGGCGGGTGGGCGTGGCGCGGATGCACTGCTGCGCGTCGTCGAGCAGCTCGCCGGCGCCGCCGTACCGGCCAGTGCGCTGGAGTCCCTGGTGCTGCCAGCGCGCGTCCACGACTACGAGACCGGGCTGCTGGACCTGCTCACCTCCTCCGGCGAGGTCGTGTGGGCCGGCGCCGGTGCCTTGCCGGGGAAGGACGGCTGGCTCACCGTGATGCCGGTCGACGCGGCGCCGCTCCTGCTGCCGGAACCCGACGACGCGGCCGTCGCCACCCCGCTGCATCGGCACGTCCTCGACGCCCTGGCCGACGGTTCCGCTCTGTTCTTCCGCGCCCTGTCCGGCCGCGTCGCGTCCCTCGACGACGCCGCGCTCGCCGCCGCCCTCTGGGACCTGGTGTGGTCCGGGCATCTGACGAACGACACGCTGGCGCCGTTGCGCGCGCGCCTCGGCGGCGGCCGCGGAACCACCCACCGGGCGCCGCCGTCCCCGCCACGCCCGCGGCAGCGCGGCCGGTACGGCTCGGGCCTCGGCCGGCCGGCCATGCCGACGCGGACGGGACCGCCCGAGGGCAGCGGCCGGTGGTCGATGCTGCCGGCCCGAGACCCGTCCGCGACGGCACGCGCGGTCGCGGTCAGTGAGGCGCTCCTGGACCGGTACGGCGTGGTCACCCGGGGTGCCGTCGTCGCCGAACGGGTCACGGGTGGTTTCGCTGCTGTCTACCCGGTGCTGAAGGCGGCCGAGGAGTCCGGCCGCGCCCGCCGCGGCTACTTCGTCGCCGGTCTCGGCGGCGCCCAGTTCGCCCTGCCGGGCGCGGTGGACCGCATGCGGAGCATCGGCGACTCGGCGCCGGCAAGCCCGGCCGAGCCCGGTTGGGGCCAGCGCCGCCGAACACCCGACCGGGCAGTGGTACTCGCCGCGACGGACCCGGCAAACCCGTACGGCGCGGCCCTGGCGTGGCCCGTCCGCGACCCGGCAGGCGGCCATCGACCAGGGCGGAAGGCCGGCGCGCTGGTGGTGCTCGTCGACGGCGCGCTCGCGCTGTACGTCGAGCGCGGCGGCCGCTCCCTGCTGACCTTCACCGACGTGCTCGATCACCTGGCCCCGGCGGTCGACGCACTGGCGCTGGCGGCGCGCGACGGACACCTCGGTCGCCTCACGGTCGAGCGCGCCGACGGGGACGCCGTGCTCTCGGGCGACCTGTCCGGCCCGCTCGCAGAGGCGCTGCGGTCGGCCGGGTTCGCCGCCACCCCCCGCGGGCTGCGGCTGCGCGGATGACCGGCCACTCGCTGCTGATCCAGGCGCCGGCGCGTGCCTGAGGGCGACACCGTCCACCGGGCCGCGCAGCGGCTTGCCGCCGCGCTGCTGGACCAGCGGCTCACGCATGCCGACCTGCGCGTGCCCGATCTCGCGACGGTCGACCTGGTCGGCCGGACGGTGACCGCCGTGATCGCCCGCGGCAAGCACCTCCTGACCCGCCTCGACGACGACCTGACCCTGCACACCCACTTCCGGATGGACGGCGCGTTCCGGCTGTTCCGCCCGGGCACGCCGTGGCGCGGCGGCCCGGCGCACCAGATCCGGGTGGTCCTCGGCAATGCCGGATGGACCGCGGTGGGCTATCGCATCCCGGTCGTCGAGCTGTTGCCGACCAGCGGGGAGTCGCGCGTCGTCGGCCATCTCGGCCCCGATGTGCTGGGTCCGGACTGGGACCCCGACGCAGCAGTCGCCAGGATCCGTTCGCAGCCGCATCGGGAGATCGGTACGGCGCTGCTCGATCAGCGGAACCTCTGCGGGCTGGGCAACGTCTACCGCACCGAGGCGCTCTACCTGGCCGGCGTGCACCCGCGGACACCGGTGGCCGACGTCACCGACCTGCCGGGACTCGTCATCCGCGCGCAGCGGCTCGTCGCCGCCCACCGCGACCGGGCCACGCGTTCGACGACCGGCACACTGCGCGGCGAGCGCTACCACGTGTACGGCCGAGGCGGACGACCGTGCGGCCGCTGCGGCTGCGCCATCCGCACGTCGGAGCAGGGCGATCCCGGTCAGGCACGCACCGTTGCCTGGTGCCCCGGCTGCCAGCCCTCAGAGTCAGGAGCCGGTGCCGAGCAGCGCGGCGACCTCGGCCGCCCGTGACTCCGGCGTTCCCGGCACGACCATGAGCGAGAGCAGCCACCGCAGCGCGAGGGCGCTGGGCGCCCCGACCAGGTCGTCGAGGGCCTCGAGCACCCGCTCGCGCAGCGGCGAGGACGCCTCGGACACGAGCACCGAGGCCAGCGCCGCCGGCTCGTGCGCCCGCATCCGGGCCAACGCCGGGTGGTCCGCGACCTCCCGGCCGGCCGCAGCCAGCCCGTCCACCGCCAGGACGTCGACCAGCCGGGTTACCTCCGCGTCCGCGTAGAGGGCGTACGCCTCGCTCTTGGTACGCACGTGGTTGTACAACGTGCCCTTCGCGACCCCCGACGCGGCCGCGATGTCGATCATCGTGGTCTTGCGCGCACCCTGCCCGACGAGGCAGTGGCCGACGCCGGCCACGATCGCGCTCTGCGCGCGGTCCATCGCGTTGCCCGCGCGGATCCGGGTGCCGCGCGCCCGGTCGGCGCGCGGCGGGGTGGCGCTCACGCAGCAGACCGTATCGGGCGGCCGCGGGTGGCCCTGCCCGGTGGCGGGATCAGGCGGCGAGGTCCACGACGTCGCCGTCGGGCACGTCCGGCAGGAGCACCGGCTCAGGCAGCGCGGTCACCGCGGTCTCGGAGACGAGCAGCTCGCGCAGCGCCAGGTCGTCGCTGACGTCGCGCAGCACGGCCGACAGGGGTACGTCGAGCGCCGCGCAGATCGAACCGAGCAGCTCCGACGACGCCTCCTTGCGGCCCCGCTCCACCTCGGAGAGGTAGCCCAGGGAGACGCGTGCCTCCCGGCTCACGTCGCGCAACGTGCGCTGCTGGGCCAGACGGCGACGGCGCAGCTGGTCGCCCAGCACCTGTCGAACCAGGAACATCACGCCTCCCGCCACGGGGTTGAAAGGTTGTCCACGGTACCGCCCGGGCGGCGCGCTCCACGAACGCGGCGTACCGGTTTCACCGACAGCGCAACCACCGAGGAGTCAGGCCTCTTCCCCACGCAGGTAGGCCGCGAGCCACGCGAGCGCCGCCTCGGCCGCGCCGATGCGGACCGCCGGCCGGTCGCCGGGCAGGTGCACCGTACGGGCCCACGCCCCGGCGGGTGCCGCGAGACCGATGCAGACGTGGCCCGGCTGGTGACCCTCCTGCGGGGCCGGCCCGGCCACCCCGGTGAGCGCCAGGCCGTGGCTCGCGCGACACACGGCGACCACGCCCACCGCCATCGCACGCGCGCATTCCTCCGACACCGCGCCGTGCTCGGCGAGGACAGCGCGTGGCACGCCGAGCACGGACTCCTTGAGCTCCGTGGCGTACGCGACGATGCCACCCCGCAGCACGGCGGAGGCCCCCGGAACCGATGCCACCGTCGCCGACAGCAGCCCGGCCGTCAGCGACTCGGCACAGGCCAGGGTCTCGTCGGCGGCACCGAGCAGCCGGACGACCTCGATCGCGCCCGCGCTCACCTCCTGCGCGTGGGTCATGTCCGGCGCGACTGCCGCTGCTGGGACCGGAGCGCGAGAGCGGCCTCGGCCATCTCGCGGCGCTCGCGGGCGAGGCGCGTACGCGGGGACGTGCGCCGCAGGTGCAGCGCCCGGCCTACGTAGTCGAACCCCGTCACGAGGGTGACGGCGACCGCGATGCCCATGAGCACGGCTCGGATCGTGCCCATCGGGCCGGCCCCGAGGGGCAGCAGGTACAAGCCGATCGCGAGCCCCTGCAGGAACGTCTTCAGCTTCCCGCCGCGGCTGGCCGGGATCACCCCATGTCGGATCACCGAGAAGCGCAGCAGCGTGACGCCGAGCTCCCGCGCGAGGATCACGGCGGTCACCCACCAGGGCAGGTCGTGCACGACGGAGAGCGCGATGAGCGCCGAGCCGGTGAGCGCCTTGTCGGCGATGGGGTCGGCGAGCTTTCCGAACGACGTGACGAGTCCGCGCCGCCGGGCCAGCTCCCCGTCGAACCGGTCGGTGACCGAGGCGATGCCGAATGCGACACCCGAGGCGATCCGCCACCCGAACGCGTGGCCGCCGTCGATCGCCAGCAGCACCAGCACGACCGGCACGAGCAGCAGCCGCAGCACCGTGATGGCGTTGGCCGGGTTCACGACGGGGACGCCGGGTACCGGCACGTCCGCCGCGGGGTCGGGGACGGGGCCCGGCGCGACGGGACGACCGGGCGGCTCGCTCACGCGGGCTGAAGGAGGCGCTCGGCGGACGACGGCGAGGCGCGGTCGGTGACCACCTCGACCACGAGGTCGACGCCGCTGCTCGCGACGACGGTCGCGGTGACCATCTGGCCGACGGTGAGCGGGGCCGCGGACCGCACCGTGCACGAGCCGTCGACCTCGGGAGCCTGGTGGGCGGCGCGCCCCTCGCCCTCGCGGCCGTCGTCGCCGACCGTCTCGACGAGCACCTCGACCTGCTGACCGACCCGCTCCTCGGCGCGCTGGGCGGTGAGCGCCTCGACCAGGTCGGTC